>NZ_PUWT01000069.1:0-8061 GCF_002968995.1 Photorhabdus hindustanensis | reverse complement strand
CTCAGTGATGCTCTAAGCCGCCTTTCCCTCACTACGTCGCCGTGGGAACCCGACCTCTACACAGTCGTCGTGTGCCTGGATTTATCAGGCTGGTAGCGGTATAGCTGTGTCACTAAACCATGATTAATTCTCCTTTTAATGTTCTTATATTTAACTCTCTACAATAAGTAGCATCCATGCCAAAAATTTCCTGTTATTCCAAGTGTGGCGAAATTCGCTCATTGTCTGGCTGTAATATTGCTATTTTTCTTATTCTTGACTGAATAAAGAAAAGTGTTGTGTAAGCAGCAATTATCAAAGCTGGGTGTTGGCTCTTGTTGTTCTTCGTTGCCTTTAATTTGAGTGACTAAACTGGCTATTACGTTTGCGCTGTCGTTTTCAAGCTTGCGCTTGAGAGTTAATACTTTGCGCGGCTCGGTTTCTACGCCAAAAGCTTTATCGATAACATTCTCAAGAGCTTTTATTTCAGACTTGCGAATGTGTTCCTCTAAACGATTGCGAGTTATTAAATTGCCACGCTCTATATGACGGCGCATTTTGGAGCTTAAACGACCAGTCTTAGGTAAAACAGTGATGCTTTCCATTTGATACCCCTGATTAGTAATTTTTGGGGCGCAGTTAATGCATTGAGTGACTGTTTTAAATTTGCAATCCACTAGAAGAGGTGCGCAAACTTTTCAGATTCACTATGTCCATCCTTAGACTCTGCTAACCACGCCCCAAAAATCACTTTGGGTAGGGACTCCCCACACGGGCAGGGCATTCATTGTAGGTACTGCTGTGGCTTAACTTGGTATCGAATCATCCGGTTCTTCTTACGCCACCGGCGGCTACTTCGTGGGCTTTCCTTGCCTGTTCGATGCGTTTAAATTTAAGATGTCTTAATAAAAATGTCAACGTTAAATTTAATAAATCTTAAATTTAGTGTGAGGATTACTTAAAAATAGGCTTAATGAGAAGCAAAAAACCCTCCGGGGAGGGCCTTTTGTTTTATGTTAATGAGGTATGTGTGTGTCATGGTAATTTTGCTATTCTTGCGTCCACAACTACGCCAATGATTTTGCAGTTCCCATTAATCTGTATCATTCGATATTGTGGATTAAGAGGTTTGAGGTAATGGTGTCCAGCATCAACAACATATTGCTTAAATGTTGCTTCATTTTCACTTTCTAACTTAGCAACAACTAATTTGCCATTCACTGGTGCCACTTCTGGATCTACTAAAATCATCATTCCTTCTGGGATACTTAATCCGGAAGTTGATGTCATTGAATCGCCTTTTACTTCTAACCAAAAGGATTCATTAGAACAATTGACGGTAGTTTCATACCAATCATCAACGGCTTTTCTGTGATAAGGTTCCACCGCTTCACTCCAATTCCCAGCACAAACCCAGCTTATTAGTGGATATTCCCCCCTTGTTTTATTGAGTTTAAGAAATGAAACATTCGAGCCGTCATCCTCTCCATTGAGTATGTATGTGGCCGAATAGCCTAACGCAGAAGATAGAGCCAGTAGATTATCACCTTTTGGCTCAGTATCTTCTTTTTCCCATTGAGAAATAGCAGCATTCGAAACGCCGATACGTTTGCCGAGTTCTCTTTGAGTGAGCTTGAGCTCTTTTCTGCGTAATCTAATACGCTCGCCGATTGTAGTTTTCATGATTAAGCAATCTTAAATCCTCTTGACTTAAGATTCCTTTAGTTCAATAATTAAAGACATCTTAAATGGAGATTTGAATATGTTCAAAGATGACGCGATTAAATTTTTTGGCAGTCAGCGGGCTATCGCCGAGAAACTCAGCTTGTCTGATGCCGCAGTTTCTCAATGGAAAGATGTTATTCCTGAGCGAGCGGCTCTTAAGTTGAACAGAATTACTAACGGTAAACTCAAATATAAGCCTGAGTTATATAACAAGGCTGCTGCCTAAAAATTGAACCTCATACAATGAATGCCCTGCCCGTGTGGGGAGCCTGTTTCTAACTGACACTCTTAAAGAGGGTTAGTTGCATCAATTTGCGTACCGAAATTATCGGCGTGCAAATTTACATCGATTTTTAACATCTCAGCGCCGAAAGGTGCATTCCTCACAAATCGGGGAGCGTAGCCCAACAGTGGGCTATAAATTTAATTTTATTTAAGAAATTTAACATATGGATATTGCAATAGAACGCAAAACTAAAGAAATCGAATCACGAATACGAAAAGGGATCATCGTTACCGGGCCGAAGCATGTCGCTGACGCTTGCGGCGTGCATCAATCACAGATAAGCCGATGGCAGGCAGAAGAGACCGGCTTTGTTACTAAAGCCGCGAAATTGCTAGCTGCAATCGGGTTTGAAGCGCCGGTCAGTGAAGTTGTTATTCATGGAGAAGAAACAGCACAGATAGCTAAAGCGTTACAAGAGATGCTATCTCACTTAAGAGAAAAAGCCCCGACTGCGGCAACAGGCGAGGCTAATCAAATATGAGTCAAGCGGGGGAACTCTCACTTTCCCCTATCACTGCGAGGTGATTATGGACAGTTTCGACTATCACGTCAATGTCTTGATGCCGTCCAATTTTTTTCGTGATGATGAAAAATGGATTCGAGAAATGCTGTTGCAGCTCGATCCGTCCACTCGCGGAAAGATTACGGTTCGGTATGCCGAGGTTTATCAAGCTGCTTGGGACGAGGAACCAATTTCATATCGAAAAGATAACACGGCACGGCGTCATGCGAATATCCGGTTAAGGGAGTTTGTCAGGAAATATGCTGCGTTCAGTCAGGGGTATGTAACAACCCCGAATGAGTTGCTGAAAACAGGCACTAGCCAGAACAACCAGCCCTATCAGGTAGTCGCCTGAAACTCCGAAGCCAACATAAAAATCTGGCTTGTGTTTCTGGTAAGTGCTGAAAGTCAAAGTTTGCACAAAGCCAAAACCGAAAAAACAAGGTCAAGGTCAACGGCGGATCGAGTCACAGAATCTGACATATAGAATCATAGAAGGGACAACTTAAAAATATGTTTAAAATCAATGGGTTGAAAATGCGTTTTTCCCACAGTATGGGACAAATTGTCCCACAGTATGGGAAAGTCTTTAAAAACAGTGAGTTATAGGCAATTTGGCGGGTGAAGTGATGACTATGCGGTCAAAAATACACGATGTTGAAATTATACCCAATCATGACACTAAAGGCCATATATTCATTCAGGCATACGATAAAGGTATTGATTTTATTACAAAATGTGCACAGGAGAGAGATAACGCAACAATAATTTTGTATCTGAGAATGATCAAGGATATGGACAAAGAGACGGGCGCATTGATGGTCGATGCGTCAACGCTCATCTCACAGACCGGCTTATCAAAAAGTGCGGTGTACAGATCGATAAAAACCCTGAAAGATTCAGGGATGATACGCAGCAGGTATAGCAAAGTTTATGAAATAAACCCGGATGGTTTTTGGAAGGGCAAGCGTGAGTTACGAGATACCGCGCTGTTTTTTGCTGAATCAAACCGGGCAAGAAATGTGAAATACAGATTGAACCCTGCAAGTGTTTCTACAGATTCATTCACCGTTCCCGCTACGTTTGAAGAGGAAACGTAGCGAAATCATCAACAAAAGCGATTCGGAAAACTTTGGCGAGCGATTCCGAACCGACTTTCAAGGAAATAAATCATGTTAAATATAACACCGAAGGTTAAGCAAGTCACAGCGCTTAACATGCTTCGTCACGAGTGGAAAAAACATCGAACGTTTTTATTATCGGCTAGTGTGGGATTTGGTAAAACGGCTATCGCCGCGTTTATCACAGACGGATTTGTTTCTCGCGGAATGCGTGTCATGTTCGTTGCACCGTATACCGTGTTACTGGATCAAACGGCAACCCGTTTTGTTGAATACGGACTGCCGGCAGACCAGATCAGCTATGTCTGGCGAAATCATCCGCTACATGACTCAGAACGGCTGATTCAAATTGCTTCAGCGGATACGCTCATTCGTCGTGAGTTTCCAGACAATATCGATCTACTCATCATCGATGAAGCTCACATGAAGCGCCGCAAGTTGCTAGAAATTATCAGAGATAGCGATATTCGCGTTGTCGGTTTATCAGGAACGCCGTTTGCTAAGTGGATGGGTAAATATTACGAGAAGTTGATTAAGCCGACGACGATGAAAGAACTCATCAGCATTGGGGATTTGAGCAAATACGAGTTCTACGCACCGGACAAGCCAGATTTGACCGGGGTAAAAACAACAAGTTTGGCTGCATTTGGTAATGACTACAACGAGGAACAACTAGCCCAAATCATGGGCGATTCAACGTTAGTGGGCAACATCGTTAAATTCTGGCTTGAAAATGGCGAAGACCGGCCAACTATCTGCTTTTGCGTCAATGTTAAGCACGCTAACTATGTCACGATGGAGTTTAACAAGTCGGGTATTAACGCCGAAGTGATGACAGCAGAAACCCCGCATGATGAGCGGCAGTTGATCATCAATCGATTCGAAAGTGGGGCAACAAAAATCATTGTCAATGTCGGTGTGTTAGTTGCCGGGTTTGACAGTGATGTCCGATGCATCATTTACGCCCGGCCTACCAAGTCAGAAATCCGATGGGTGCAATGTCTTGGTCGCGGGCTTCGTACAGCATCGGGTAAAGATAAGTGCTTAATATTCGATCATTCTGGCTCTATCCATCTTCTCGGCTTCCCTGATGAAATTGAGTATGACAAGTTGCCATCCAAAAATGACGGCATGAAATCTTCATCAAGTTTTAGCGAGAAAGTCAAGCAAGAGAAGATACCGAAAGAATGTCCTGGCTGTCATTACATGAAACCCGCTGGCGTCTATGTCTGCCCGAAATGCGGTTTTAAGCCGCTGATGGGTGAGAACGTTGATGTTGACGAGTCTCGCGGGCTGAAAAAATTAGGGAAGAATGAGCGAATTTACAGCAAGGAAGAAAAACAAAGCTGGTGGTCACAAATTAAATATTATCAGCGTGAGCGGGAAAATCAGGGGAAGCCTATTAGTGATGGTTGGTGCGCTCATACTTACAAGAAAAAGTTCGGTGTCTGGCCGCACGGCTTAAGCGATCACTTAATTGAAATCTCACCGGAAGTTTACAACTTCATTCGTTCTAAACAAATCGCGTGGGCAAAGATGCAGGAGAAACAGAAAAATGCGGACAGTAGAAGTAGTCAAGGGGCGGTGGCCTGAAATTTTTGAATACTACGATTTACCCCCCGTTACAGGAAAGAAACATTATGCAGGAGAGTGTCCAGCATGTAAGCGAAAAGGAAAATATCGATGTGATGACAAAAATGGGACGGGATCATGGATATGCAGTTGTGGGGCGGGCGATGGATGGAAGTTACTGGAATTAACTCAGGGAAAAGATTTCAAGACATTAGCAAGAGAAATTGATTCACTAATAGGAAACAGTTACAACTACAAACGAGGTCATGATAAGCAGCCGCAGCAAGAAACCCAAGCAACCCGTGTAAAAGTTATCAGCAAGTTCTCAGCATTACCCCCGCTAAAAGACACACCAGCCCAGCGCTATTTATTCAGTCGCGGCATATTCGAATTACCAGTCGGCCACATTCGTTTTAATGCTGACGAAAAAACGCCGTTCGGCAAGAAACAGGCCGTTTGGTCAATAGCAACTGACGATAAAGGGGCGGGCTGTTACCTCCACAGAACTGTGTTAGACGGAGAGAAAAAAGCGGATTTCGATGGCAATAAGCGCATGCTGAAACTACAGGAAGATAACTATCTTAACTTTGCTAATTCCATTGCGATCCGCATGTTTCCGGTTTCTTCAACGTTGGGGATCGCTGAGGGCATAGAAACGGCTTTGTCGTGTAAGCAGATATACGGCTGTAACACGTGGTCAACTCTGAATGCCGGGTTCTTACGGAAATTCCGCGCTCCCAAGGGAGTGAAACACTTGATTATATTTGCTGACAGAGATAGTAACGGTACGGGGCTAGCGGCGGCGTTTGAGTGTGGCAATAAAAACATACTCAGTAATAACGATGTGGAACTGGTCAGTATTCGCTGGCCCGAAACCGGGGATTTTAACGATATGCTGATCAACGGTGCAAAAGTATTTCAAGAGCAGTTGCAGAGATAAAAAAATAGGAAGGATGTGAGTATGAGTGAAGAAAGAACATTTCTACCGTGTAAATGTGGTGGAAGGGCTATCAATTGCTGGGTATTGCGCGATTATAACGATGATAGCAAAGGAAAGATGCATTATCATAAATGCTTGCGCTGTCAAAATGAAAGTAAACATTATTTCACATTTGAAGAATCAGAGGCTGCATGGAATAAGAAAGTAAATAAAGGGGGGATAAATGGAAGCTGATTTTTGTTTTCACGAATCGAATAAATCCCAGGCATGGGAAATACTCAAAGAAACACTTGAAACTAAACAACCGCACCGCATTACTATTAAGCCTTGGAAGAATAAACGCTCATTATCTCAAAATGCCACGGCTCATATGTGGTTTGGTGAAATAAGTCGTTACCTTATTTCTAACGGTGCCAAATATTCACCGGAAGAAGTTAAGGAGATGCTTAAGCATACATTCTTGGGCTATGAAGTTATCGAGATAATGGATGTTACTACGCAGCTTATAGAGCGTGTCAGGACACTTAAGCGGACATCAAAACTCGACACAGGGGATATGTTTCAGTTTATGGAAAGAGTTGAGCAATGGGCAGCTAGTATTGGTTATTTCGTGACAATACCGGATAACAGCGAATATATGAAATTAAAACAGGAGCAAGATAAATGATAGCAGGTAATAAACATTGGTGTAATTTCTGCGGTAAATCGCAAGATGAAGTAAATGCAATGGTATCAGGAAACAATGTTGATATTTGTGATGATTGTGTTCTTCGCTGTGTCGGGACGTTAATATTGAAAGATGGAAATAAATTAAATGAGTCAGAAAACATCACAGACTCAGCGAGTCATCAATAATCTAATCTATAAAGTCCCATTAAATAAAAAATCAAAGCCAGTTCCCGCGGAGTCAGAAGTTAAAACGTTTGATTACGTTCATGAACTATTGCGTGCAAAGTGGGAAAGACGGAGAAATAGAAATGAAAAATAAATACAGTGAATTGTCAGATTTTGAAATTAATGCTCATGTAGCTGAAAAAGTGGACTTTTATAAATATAGCATCAATTACAACGATAATCCGTCTTATAACTATGTACGAGTTAATAATAGAACGTTCGACGCTTGTAATAATCCCGACGATTCGTGGCCTATTATTGTTAAGAATAAAATAAGTTTAGTCTATGTAAATGATTTTTGGTCAGCGCGTCAGTATCATAATGCATGTATTGAAGTTAACGATAAAAATCCGCTGAGAGCAGCAATGATTGTATTTCTGATGATGAGTGAATGATTATGAGAAAACTTCGAATAAGAGAGTGCAATGAGTGTCATAAAGAATATCAACCCGCTCGACAATTTCAAAATACATGTTCAATTGAATGTGCAGCAGCTAAAGGCAGGAAAGACCGAAAAAAGAAACAGGAAAAAGCAGAGCGGGAACTTAAAAAGAAACAGCAGCAAGAATTAGCAGAGAAGAAAGATAAACTCAAAGCCCGTCGATTAGCAGTAAAGCCCCGCAGTTATTTTATTCAGCAAGCCCAACGTTCTGTTAATGCATATATTCGTTATCGCGACAAAGATAAGCCCTGTGTTTCATGTGGGACATGTGAATCTTCTCGATGGGACGCAGGGCACTATAGAACAACATCAGCAGCGCCACAATTACGCTTTGATGAGCGCAATATTCAACGGCAATGCATCGTCTGTAATCAGCATCACTCGGGGAACCTGGTTCCATATCGAGTTGAGCTTATTGAGCGGATTGGCATTGAGTCAGTAGAAGCTATCGAGAGTAATCATGATCGGCATAGATGGACTATCGAAGAGTGCAAAGCGATCAAAGCTGAGTTTGATGAGAAATTGAAGAGGCTACGGCATGACAATCTTCACTGATATTGAAGCAGCAATTGAGGAAGCCAGGTTCTTGCGACATGAAAC
>NZ_PUWT01000068.1:0-37806 GCF_002968995.1 Photorhabdus hindustanensis | reverse complement strand
CCATGATGCAAATAGATTTCTTTACTGGCTGTCGCCTGTTTAATTGCCTGAATAATCGGTGACGGCGATAACAACTTCATCACTGCCCAGTCGTACCCCGCCGGCGCCCAATAATTGAAAAACACATTATCCATATCCTGCTCAAATGGCACAGCAGGGATGACATCATCTTCATTAACATGACGATAGTGGATAATAGAAGACAATTCTTCTACCGCACTGCGAGTTAATGTTCGCGGCATCCCATAACTGTAGAGACAGGGATGATACTCTTTTAATTGTGCGCTATGCAGTAATGCCAGTGCTCCCCCCAGACTGTGCCCACAAATAAATAACCGTTTACTTTTAGCCAATCGAGTGATATCACTGAATACTCCTTTCTTTTTATCACTGGGGACTATTAACTCTCCAACCAAATTAAATGCCTCCCAGAACCCTTTGTGCACTTTACCACTGTGGATAAACCCACTACACAGAGATTTATCATCATCGCAGCTTAAAGCCAATGGCTGGAAAGTGGCATCAGTCAGATAATTATCCAGAGTAGCGGTTCCCCGCCAACTAACAATCATATCTTTCTCACTGGCGGCATAAAACAGTTTGGTATCACCCTGTTTGTTGTTCCCTGCTTGTGAATCAATAAACTCCACTTGGGTATAACGTTTACTAAACGGCGCATCGTAAACGACAGGTGTTGCCGACAATGCTTCCACTTTATAGGGCAATTTTGAAACATCCACCATTTGCCGGTTAAAAAAGTGAAGTACAGATCCTTCAATATCGACATCCCCATCGGCATAGGCCAGCACGCTCATTAAACACTGGTTATAAGCATTCACAATGGAATACTCTTTTTGATGGTGTAGCAACAGAACCCAAGCCCGAAATGGACATACTTCCAGAACATACCGTCGATTCACCGGATGGACCTGATAGCCTTTTGGCTCCGGGTCCGGGAAATGATAGGGAGGTGGAATTTTTTTGGGATCATTCCAATCATCTAGCGCTGGCAACCCATCACTGATCTGCCCGATAGTCACATAGCGATATTGATAGCCTTCGGCTTCCGCTTTTGGCTTCACCACAGAGGCCCCTTCGCCACGTATTTCCCGCAACGGGCGCTGTTCCATTTCATCGGCCAGTGGTTGGGCGCCGATATACAGAGTTACCGGATGGGAAGGCATATCTTCTTCCCGTAATAATCCATTGCCATCAGTGACGCCTTTACGTCCCAGCAAAGGATTTCCACGGATTTTCAAACGATAAGGCATATTGACCAAGGGTTTCCCCTGTTCATCCACCAACTGAAATTCTATCCAGTTTTTCAGCATGTTTTTACAGTCAAGACAATCGAGTGGGCTTAATTTGCTCATTGATACTCTTTCCTTACAATTAAATTACAGATAGGCACGCAGCCCAAACATCATGTGGTGAAAATTCCACAAGATTTCCCCGCCCGGCTATCAATCACTTTCATCAGCATCAATATCCTGTCAGGAATAGCCGTGATTGATTGCGTCACTAAGGAAACAAGATAGTAAAAATCCTATTACCACAGATAAGAAACACCGCTTATGCCGTGAGTAATAGCAAGCTGAACGACAGGAAGACGAAATGTATCCCTATCGATTAATCCCTTTGAATAAGGGAACAGGAGTTGGAAGGTCCTTCATATTGTCCATATGACGGAACTTAAGTTATGATTATTAAATCATCACCAAATAGCAAGAAAAAATTTCTACTTTTTTCATTTACAAAAAGTAAATTTTGTAAGAAAGTGTTACAAATTCAACAAAAGATTAAGTTATTGTAAATATAATGACGGATGCAGTGACAAAAATAACTCCTTCCTCAGGAAGGATAATCCACAATTTTCTCATCTCGACCTGTTGTTACCTCTTCACGGCATTAGAACTAAATCAACACCAATTTAAAAAGGAGAGTTTAATAAAGAAAAAGGCGTACTATTAATATATCAGGCCCCCGCAGGAACCTGTCTCTTATGTTTAATAATAAATAAATGCTAATTCAATCACGAATGGTATAACGAATATGCAATATAATATCGCTCAGACTTTGCAATAAAACTTTTTGTTTACCTTTAGCATTCGGGAAACGCAAGACCAATTTACCCACATCATCAATGGCAATCCCTTCAAACGGCAGATATTTACCGTCATTAAAATCTAATTGGAATTGTCCACTGTCATTCATGCCTCTGGAAACAGCTATTGCCGTACAGCCTTTTGCCAAAGATGTGGTACCCGCATAGCTCAAAGTCGCTTGCACATCTTGATATGGCCCCAATAAGGCTGGCAAACTCACGCTAATTTGTTTAATACGGCGTACATCACCTAATTGCATGTCAGTCGGATAATCGTCCTTGAGTTTCAGATCCTTAATGGTTAGCGTGGCCGACAAAGTATTCCCTGTCAGTTTCAATTGATTGCCATCGTTGCCTACAGCAGCATCTTGGTTATTTTTCAACAACGCTTCAATCTGGTTCGACAGCGTAAAGCCCACTTTCTCCCCCAAAGATTGGTACACCTGCGCCAGAGAAATTGTACGTTCCACTTCCAAGGCACGAGATTCCCAGGCCAAGTATGCCGACTCCATCGCCGCCAAATTCAGCATCAACGCCTCACCACACAACAAGCCGGCATATGTCCCCTGCCAGGCGCCCGGTTTGATAAAACGCGTTTTATTCCTTGTTTCCCATTCAAAAGACAGTTGAGCCAGTAGGCAACGGGATACAGCTAAATCATAGAATTGAAAGTACAGCGCAGATAAGCGCCCACGCATCCAGTTATACAGCGCTTGATTGCTGAACTTACGTTGCAATAGTTCCCACTGTGCCAAGTGGTGTTTCTGTTGGGTGACCAATTGGGTCAACTGCATGGCGGCCGCCTCTTTACGTACCTGCAATGCAGCTTGTTGAGCCTCAATTTGGGTCATTTCGGCTTTCGCACTATCACGCATCATCTGCCACTCTTCACGACGACGGCGATACATTTCCGATTGGGAGACCGCATCTGCGGTTGCATAGGTTGCCGCCGCCGCAGTCTGAAACCCCAAGGCAATCGCCGTCGGCAAAGCTCCATATTGGCTACCGCCCACTGCCATGCCGTAAATGTTTGGCACCATATTGGCAACCGCCGCCGCTGTATGCAGCGCATTTGCCGCGGTTTGCGTTACGCCCGAAGCGATACGCAAGCCCATCGCAGCTTGTTCACCGACGTTGACATCTTCATCGTATAGCGCGCTATAGTGAGTGTAACGTTGTGTCGCACCGTTCAGTGACGCCGCCAGTACCTTAGTTTCCTCAACCAATTCATCCAGATTTTTTTGTTGCATGTCGACACTCTGTGCCAACAACTCTTTACCCTGAGTCTGCATCAACACCGCCAGTTGTTCTGCATCCTGACGTTCAATCACGCCAGAAAGTGTGCTGCCCAATTGCGAAAGCTGTGACGCCATCCCACGCGCGCTTTCTAGTACGACCGGGAAACGACGCAGGCTTAAAGTATTAACCGTCGGTAAAACCACACCACCTTGCGAAGATGCCGCAGCCGCACTCTGCAACGCCGCAGGATTAGCCGGCTCAGCAAATAGAGGCAGACTCAATGGTTGACCGTCCAGTGTCAGGTTATGACGCAGATTGTACAAGCGTTGTTTGAATGTTCTGCGCAAACTTTCCCAGTGTCCATTCCGCTGTGGATAGAATACCTCGGTTTGAGAATTTATCGTTGACGGCTTCGCAGCATCTTTCAGCATCGGCGCTTTCCAAGTGATAGCCGCAGAAACCGACTCATCCCCCATCAATGCTAATGCCTGCACGTACCACATTTTGGCTTCCGCCAGCGTATCACGTTCCAGTTGGCGGTAGGCACTGTCCCCTCGTGCCAACAATAGTTCCAGCAAGCGCATAAAGGTAGCCACCTTATAGTGCATTGGAGCTGCCTGGGCCACCGCGTCCGGGTTAGAGGAATCCAATGGTGTGTCATTCCAGCGGGTATCTTCCAGCAGTGGTCGCACTTTCCATAGCTTATCATTCGGGCTAATACTGCCGGGGTTAAAGACATAGCTTAACCAACGCGCCGCTTGATCAAAGTTTTGCTCTTGCACCAAACGTTGTGCCACCAGCATCGGGGTGTAGTAAAACAGTTCCCAGAAATAGAGGGCATTTGCTCCTGCGAAGTCCATTTCTTTATCCAGGAGATTATCGTCATTGATGCCCAAAGCCGGTTCCAAGATATTCTGGGTTTCCAGACTAAGAATAGTATCCAGCCCACGGTTAGCTCGACGCATCAGTTCGCGAGCAAATAGGGTATTCAAGCGGGTTTTGAATTGGCCTCCATTACCCCACATCATATATTGGGCGCCAGCTTTGTTAGTTGCTAACTGGATGACGTTATTTTCATCGCTTTTTTTAGAGGTGACAATCAGATTACTAATAGTTTCAGAAAATAACAAATTAGGGAAATCAGAACTTGTTAGAGAAAAAGAGATAGCTTGACGTTCTTTCGTCTCTAAACTCTTAAAGTCCATATCAACTTCAACATCATAGATAGTTTGATCGGGACGTACCTCAATCATAGTACGACCCGCTTCTCCCTGACCAGGACCACCACATGTAATTAGCAGTGAAAAGGCCCGTGTATCTCGCAGCGCAATGGGGTTAGGCACTTTAATGACTTGGACAGACCTCATCTCAACGTTTTTCCATATCTCATCTAATACCGTAGAAGATACAGAAATATTCCCCGTTGTTTCATCCAAGGTGTATCCTGGCAGACCATACATACGTAAATTTATGGATGGAAAATCCGACTCTTTAGCATAAAAGAATTCTCCTTGATTGCCATCTCCCAAGAACAAACCCAACGTCAGGTACTTACCATCCTTCACCGCTTGTAGCAGATAAATATTGCTGATTTTACGGTTCATGGCATGTTGCAACACTTGTCGCATGGTAAATTCCAATTTCATACCCGATGGCAGTGATAACAAAGAATTACTGGGTGTCATCGCTATCACATCACGGAACTGACCTTTAAATCTGTACTTATTGGTGTCTACATTCTTGGTAAGACTCTGCCCAACCAGCGTAATTTTCTTATCAAGATACTTATTGGTACATTCCACCTCGTTTTTCACAAACTCATATTGTCCAGACGCAAAATGATTAGCGACTCTTGGCGCTCCAATCGTATCAAGCTCATGCCTGACCGCTCTCACTAATGCATCGGGTGCCATAGCTGACACAAGTTGAAGTCCTCCATCAACGGCACAAGAACAGCGGACGTGGCTGCTAGCATAGTCATTAGTTCGGGCGAGCTTCTCATACACCATAACCTGTAAAGAACCGCTGCGCCCTTGAGATACGGTACAATACAAACCGGCCTCTTTTGGTAGTCCGCTTGCCAAGTTAACTTTAAAGCTTAATGGTGCGCTCCAAGTCCCGTCATAACGCAGATATGCCAGCTTTAACTCATAGACCCAAACCGGTTTTTGTTCTTCTGGCTTTTCTTTAACCTGTTGCAGTTTGGCATCCTCACGGCGCTCCAGCCACACCAGATGCAGACGGGCGTTAAACATCACCGGGCGAATCAGATCCGCTATCGGCGTAACCGCACAGGTGATCTCTTTCCACTCCTTCCAAGCGGTAGCCGGGAACATCTCTTGCTTAAATTGATCATGATCCACACTGCGCCAATAATAGGTTGGAGTGGCCTCCTGGTTTTTGCCCACAAAATAAGTCAAACCAGTATCCAAGTTCAAAGCATCATGATAAGCGCTGACAATGGACAGGTTTGCTACCTGCTCAAATTCAGTCAGATATGCCTTGAAAGCGCCTTCAACCGTATCCGTCGAAAGCTGACTCTGATTGATGGACTGTAGCAAGGTTTCCATCATTTTTGTCTGACTAATTCGTTGAGTAGGATCGACATAGTTTTCCGGGAAGTAGGTGAGCTGAGATATGCCAGCCCAAGTGCTGTAGCGGCGGTTATAGGTCTCCCACTCTTTGAAAAATGATCGGCTCAAAGCTGCGGTTTTAACATTCCCTTCTCGGCTGGCCTGCTGTAGACAGCGATTAACACATAGCTGAATACTCGCCATTGCTTCCGCTAATCGGCTAGTTTTCACCTGAGCACTGACCTGATTATCAATCAGTAAATAAGAATACAGGTCATCCCGTGTACGCAGGTTGAGGTTTTTGTCAACGACGTGATTCAGGTAAAATTGACTCAGAGCTGTGCTTAATCTTTCATCACAAATCTTCTCGACTACCGAACGTTGAGCCTCTTTCAAACGTGTAACCAGCGCTGTAGCCAATTTCTGCCAATCGCCATAAGAGGTTCCCTCAACTAATGCACCATCCTGTTGAATTGATATGGCATAGCTTAAGCAATACAGTTGCACAATTTCCTGTGGAGAAATGCCCAACATTTTTGCCGCCTCATGCCATTGCAATAGATGTTCCACAGTGGTCATATCCGGTAACAGAGAAGACTTTAGCGCTGGATTTATCTGTTCAGCCGCCAGTTGCATAGCTTTAGTATCTACTGCCATTGCCTGAGCAACTTGTTCCACTGTCAGTTTTTCTGCCGATAATGCCATCAATATTGATGAAGCTTGCGTTCCCAATTGAATGAACCACTGATGAAAACGGGTCAGCTTCATAAGCGAAAGTACATCGTTGTTGACAACAGCCATCCCCTGCTTTAACAAAGTCGGCTTCGCTACAATCAATGTCAATTCACGCTCACTTAATTGCAAACGTTGATAAATCAGAGACAATTGAGCCAATCGGTGACAAAACATAATAACCTGACTATCAATGGTGAACGGCTTACCGGTATCCAGATGCTTAATCATACCCCACACGCTATCTACCGAATCTTTTGACAACGAATCTAACCAAATCAGTAAATTCTCCGCCACTGCACTGGATGAAATCCCCAAAGCAGACGCCAGATGCGGCGCCATCGCGGACTTAAGCTTATTCCCTATTAATGTCGTTTCTTGTACACCTGTCACCAGTGTGCTGATCAGGTTTTCAATTTCCGGGATTTGAACGGTGTCATAGGTAGAAGTGGTCATCAGTACCAGATCCGTGACACTCAGGTTGTATTTACGCAACCAAGTAACGGTTTGGTAAACGTTATCCACTAATGTGGCAAGTGCATCATCAGTAACGTTGTAGATTGCTGTTTTAGTGTAACCAAGCGTTCGACGTAACATATCCAGTTCCGCAACAGAAAGCTGGTGGACCTCCGCTAACAACGCCGCACAATACATATCGGAAATATTGCCAATATTATTGGCAAAACATCCATCACCATCTACTGGATCAACGATATAGAGCAATTGATTAAAGCCAATATCATCAACCTTAAAAGCACGCTTTAATATGCTTTTATTATGGTTGTCGTTCCCTTTATTAGGATTAGTGTCAATTTTGTCACCACCCAATACATAACGTTTGCCATCAAGCGGTGGCGTGTTAAATAACACATCAAATTGACTTGCTTTCGCGTTAATTGTTCTTTCGGAAATATCAAAATTAGCGAGTATTAGGGCTTGATCTTCTTTAATATCGTAACGGGTAACATAGCGCTTAACGCGAGCCAAAGTGTTTAACATGGCTTCATTCAGTGTTTTACCATGACGTTCAAATGCCCTAAAAACAATAGCCGGTGATAATGACACGGCTTTTAGCAGATAAATGGCATTATGCAAGTGAAGGATTTGCATTTGGGTAGCTTTATCCGTCAGTCCAGACCAACCAAGAATATCGACACACTGAGCTACGGGCAGATCATAATGTCTTGCCAATGCTTGAGCATTCAGTAACGATTCTGGCGCCACATTACCAAACATCCTCTTATACAATGTTTCGGCATTGTCCTGTTTCACCTGCTGGGTCAAAAGGGCATAATTTCCGGGCGAAATCCCCAATTCCATCGCAATCGGCAAAACTCCGTCAGCTTTAGTTGGACAGTTATCAGGTGACAATAAAGTCGGCAGCGACACATTATGGTTAATTAATACTTGGCGAATAACATCATACGCTGCATGATACGAACCGTTTGGGTTGTTATAGAGGTGATGGAGTAGTTTTTGACACACATCAACATCAGTTTTCAAGCTAAATTTTTTCTTAATACCAGCGACCAAAATATCATTGGACAACGCTAAGGTAGAAACCTCTTCCTCCATGTTTTGCTGGCTCAGGGCAAGCTCTCCCAGATCCGGGCGGCGAATATCTAGATGGTGAGCAGCATTTGGATTATGTAAATGGCGTGCTTCACGGTATAACTTCGTTAAATAGGCCGCAGGGGAGAACATCGATGCCACATCACTTTCCCCAACAAACGATTTATTACGCTCGGGAATAAAATCGTTACTATAAAATTGTACTGCGCTATAGGGTTGTACTTCCGAAGCGGGAATATCCAGCGTGAGCGCACTTTTAAACTGGGGATTCGCTTTCATCAAGCTACGACGTGCTTGGGTGTTTTCAAATGATTGCTGAACTATGGCAGCATCAAATATTTCTCGACATTCCCCTATACTTAATGAGCCAGAAGCCGCTTCGCATACTTGCTCAAAGGAAAAGTGGGCAATTTCATTTAAAGTGGTAGTTCCTAATTTTTCCGTGAGAATCTGAAAATTAGCCATATCGAATGTAGAACTCATAACATCCTCTGTTTTTAAGGTATTGTTTTTAAAATATTGTGACTATCGCGGTTTAATAAATTTCTTTTATATTTAACTATGATATACAAGTGATTGGTTATTAAGCATCATCGATATATCAAATCTGCCAACCACTTGTTTTTCTGATGGTTGATCAATCACACTCACTATCTGAAACTTTAATTCCTATTTATACAATCTCAAAAATTACCAAAGCGTTTGCATTAATAACATCACGATAAATCGCTTTCCTTGCCTGTTTAGTGATAAGGTCTTTTGGTTGTTGCCATAACTTAAATTTTCTTAACGATTAACACCATCTAAGGAGTTAAAATATGAGCAGTTACAATTCTGCAATTGACCAAAAGACCCCCTCGATTAAGGTATTAGATAACAGGAAATTAAATGTACGTACTTTAGAATATCTACGCACTCAAGCCGACGAAAACAGTGATGAATTAATCACGTTCTATGAGTTCAATATTCCGGGATTTCAGGTAAAAAGTATCGATCCTCGTAAGCATAAAAACCAAAGCGGTCCGAACTTGATTCGCGTCTTTAATCTTGCGGGTCAAGTTTTACGTGAAGAAAGTGTTGATGCCGGTCGGACTATTACCCTCAATGATATTGAAGGTCGCCCGGTGTTGATCATCAATGCAACCGGTGTCCGCCAAAACCACATCTATGAAGATAACACCCTACTCGGTCGCCTACTCGCTATCACCGAACAGACGCAGGCAGAAGAGAAAACGACCGAGCGTCTTATCTGGGCCGGTAATACGCCGCAAGAAAAAGAGTACAACCTTGCCGGTCAGTGTGTCCGTCATTACGATACCGCAGGACTCACTCAACTCAACAGCCTTTCTCTGGCTGGCATCGTGCTATCACAATCTCAACAACTGCTTGTCGATAACCAGGATGCTGATTGGACAGGGGAAGACCAGAATCTTTGGCAACAAAAATTGAGCAGTGATGTCCATACCACTCAAAATAAAACCGATGCCACCGGGGCTTTATTGACCCAGACCGATGCCAAAGGCAACACCCAACGTCTGGCCTACGACGTGGCCGGACAGCTAAAAGCCTGTTGGTTGACGCTCAAAGGTCAGGCCGAACAAGCGATTATCAAATCACTGACCTACTCCGCCGCCGGACAAAAATTACGCGAAGAACACGGTAACGGCGTTATCACTGAATACAGCTATGAACCAGAAACCCAACGGCTTATCGGCATTACCACCCGCCGTCAGTCAGACACCAAAGTGTTGCAAGACTTACGCTATCAATATGATCCGGTAGGCAATGTCATCAATATCCGTAATGATGCGGAAGCCACCCGTTTTTGGCGCAATCAGAAAGTGGTCCCGGAGAATAACTATACCTACGATTCCCTGTATCAGCTCATCAGTGCCACCGGGCGTGAAATGGCTAATATAGGTCAGCAAAATAACCAATTGCCCTCCCCTGCGCTACCTTCTGACAGCAATACTTACACTAACTATACTCGCAGCTACAGCTATGATCACAGCGGTAATCTGACGAAAATCCAGCACAGCTCGCCAGCTACCCAGAACAATTACACTGTGGCTATCACCCTTTCAAACCGCAGCAATCGGGGTGTTCTCAGTACGCTAACCACCGATCCAAATCAAGTGGATACGTTGTTTGATGCCGGTGGTCACCAAACCAGTTTATTACCCGGACAGACGCTTATCTGGACACCACGAGGAGAGTTAAAGCAGGTTAATAATGGCCCGGGAAATGAGTGGTACCGCTACGACAGCAACGGCATGAGACAACTGAAAGTGAGTGAACAGCCAACCCAGAATACTACGCAGCAACAGCGGGTAATCTATTTGCCGGGACTGGAGCTACACACAACCCAGAGCAACGCCACAACAACGGAAGCGTTACACGTTATCACACTCGGTGAAGCAGGTCGCGCACAGGTACGGGTGTTGCACTGGGAGAGCGGTAAGCCAGAAGGTGTCAACGATAATCAACTACGCTACAGTTACGATAATCTGATCGGCTCCAGCCAGCTTGAACTGGACAATCAAGGGCAGATTATTAGTGAGGAAGAGTATTATCCATTCGGCGGGACAGCGCTGTGGGCAGCCAATAGCCAAACAGAAGCCAACTATAAAACGATTCGCTATTCCGGCAAAGAACGGGATGCCACCGGGCTATATTATTACGGTTATCGTTATTACCAACCGTGGGCGGGCAGATGGTTAAGCGCGGACCCGGCAGGAACCATTGATGGGTTGAATCTATACCGAATGGTAAGAAATAATCCTGTGAGTTTACAGGATGAAAATGGATTAGCGCCAGAAAGAGGAAAATATACCAAAGAGGTGAATTTCTTTGATGAATTAAAATTTAAATTGGCCGCTAAAAATTCACATGTTGTTAAATGGAACGAGAAAGAGAGCAGTTATACAAAGAATAAATCATTGAAAGTGGTCCGTGTCGGTGATTCCAATCCATCGGGTTATTTGTTAAGCCATGAAGAGTTCCTAAAAGGTATAGAAAAAAGCCAAATAATATATAGCCGGCTTGAAGAAAATAGAGCCCTTTCAGAAAAATCAAAAACAAATCTTTCTTTAGGATCTGAAATATCCGGTTATATGGCAAGAACCATACAAGATACGATATCAGAGTATGCCGAAGAGCATAGATATAGAAGCAATCACCCTGATTTCTATTCAGAAACCAACTTTTTTGCTTTAATGGATAAAAGTGAAAAAAATGATTATTCCGGTGAAAGAAAAATTTATGCGGCAATGGAGGTTAAGATATATCATGATTTAAAAAATAAACAATCAGAATTACATGTCAACTATGCACTCGCTCACCCCTATACTCAATTGAGTAATGAAGAAAGAACGCAGCTACAAGCAACAGAACCCGATGTTGCAATCAATAGAGAATACAATTTCAAAGGCGTTGGCAAGTTCCTGACAATGAAAGCAATTAAAAAATCATTGAAAGGACAGAAGATTAATAAGATATCAACAGAGGCTATTAATATTCGCTCTGCGGCTATCGCTGAGAATTTAGGAATGCGGAGAACTTCATAAATTTGGTCACATACCCTATGGATTTCAAGATGCATCGCGACGGCAAGGGAGTGAATCCCCGGGAGCATAGCAAACTCTGTTACCGGGGTGAGCGAGTGCAGCCAACAAAGAGGCAACTTGAAAGATGACGGGTATAGAACTTTAAATAGAAACTAACTGTACTAGCTCAGACTAGAGCTAGTACAACTCAGGTGACTGCTTCCCGCCGTAAAGAGGGTTTACGGCGGTTTTTGCTAACAACTCTGCATACTCGGATTCACTTGCGTCCGAATTTTGATGATTTTTGTTCTATCTGACTATGGCTTGTTTAGTCTCACAACATGGTGTCACTTTGGCACATCCATTGAATTTTGTTAAAAACAATGTTAGACTAACCAATGAAACAAACTTAGCGTTTCACCAAATAATATGTTCCGCTAGCTCCAAATAAATAATGTAAACGAGTAGTGGATATCTATAGTGAACTAAAGAACTAATAACCGCAATGCGGTAGGAGTAAGGCTTATGGCCACATTAGCAAATGAAAGAATCACCACAAGGGTGAGTTCAGAGATCAAGGAGTTACTTGAAAGAGCGTTATCACTATCAGGGTATGCCAGTTTGAATAGCTTTATTGCCAATGCTGCTGTAGCAGAGGCAAAAAGACTCATTGAACAAAATATGCGTATTCAATTGTGTCAAGAAGATGCATTGGCGTTTGTTCATGCATTGGAAAAACCAATCAAGGTAAACGAACGTTTCCTTCGTGCTGCTCGTAGACATAAAGAAACAATAAAAAATGAAGATAGAACGTCTAGATAAAAACAAACACGATAGAAATAATTTTAACTGTGGTGAACCCGCACTAAACAACTACTTGAAGGCAGTATCGGGACAACATGATAAAAAGGACTTATCAAGAACATTCGTCCTTACAAGTAGTCAAAATGGATCTCAAATAAAGGGATACTATTCCCTAGCACTATGCACGGTAGAGCTAGACGAACTACCAGAGAAAATATCGAAAAAGTACCCTTCTACACTACATTGCGCACTTATTGGTCGCCTAGCTATAAGTAAGTCATTTCAACGCCAAGGGTTTGGTGAAATCTTGCTTATAGATGCAATTCGAAAAGCTATAGAGTCGTCACAATCTATTCCTACCCCGATGATTATCGTCGATGCAAAGAACGACATAGCCAAAAAACTGTATATGAACGTAGGGTTTGAGGAGTTTCCTCAGACAAAGAGCAAACTGTTCATGTCTATGGCTGTTGCAATGGAAATGATAAAAAGAGTAGATGCGATGTAACATCTCATTTACTGAATGCGGCTAACGTTCCCTCTGAATGAAAATTCAGAGGGAACGCTTTCACCAATTACAACACATCAATCGCGTTCAATTCTTTGAACGCTTGTTCCAGACGGGCAATCATAGAAACCTGACCGGCACGCAGCCATACCCGTGGATCGTAGAATTTCTTATTAGGTTTATCTGCGCCTTCTGGATTGCCTAACTGGCCTTGCAGATAGCCTTCGTTCTTTTTGTAATAATTCAGGATACCTTCCCAAGTCGCCCATTGGGTGTCAGTATCGATATTCATTTTAACAACGCCGTAGCTGACCGCTTCTTTGATCTCTTCCGCAGTAGAACCAGAACCACCGTGGAAAACAAAATCCAAGCTGTTATGCGGCAGATTGAATTTCTCAGAAACATAGTCTTGAGAGTTACGCAAAATTTTTGGCGTCAGTTTAACGTTACCCGGCTTATAAACACCGTGAACATTACCGAAAGAAGCAGCAATAGTGAAACGTGGGCTGATAGCATTCAGTTTCTCATAAGCATAAGCCACATCTTCCGGTTGCGTGTACAACGCGGAGCTATCCATATGGCTGTTATCAACGCCATCTTCTTCCCCACCAGTACAGCCCAACTCGATTTCCAGCGTCATATCGATTTTTGCCATGCGAGCCAAATACTTGCCGCAAATCTCAATATTCTCTTCCAGAGACTCTTCTGACAGATCGATCATATGAGAAGAGAATAACGGTTTACCTGTCGCTGCGTAATGCTTTTCTCCCGCATCTAACAAGCCATCAATCCACGGCAGCAATTTACGTGCGCAGTGGTCAGTATGCAGGATCACAGGAACACCATAATGTTCAGCCATCTGATGAACATGGTGAGCACCAGAAATTGAACCCAGAATAGCCGCTTGTTGACCTTCAACTTTCAAACCTTTACCGGCAATAAAAGCAGCACCGCCGTTAGAGAACTGAATGATCACGGGAGAACGAACTTTGGCAGCGGTTTCCAGTACGGCATTGATTGAATCAGTACCTACACAGTTGACCGCCGGCAAAGCAAAGTTGTTTTCTTTGGCTATAGCGAACACTTTTTGAACATCATCACCAGTGATGACACCCGGTTTTACGAAATCAAAAATTTTAGACATGTTACGTGGGTCCTGTTTAGAGCGGGTAGCCAACCAACCAGCCGCTACCCGTCATGACTTAATTACTGTTTTGCACGTTCTTCCAACATCACAACCGCAGGCAGTTTTTTCCCTTCCACAAACTCAAGGAAAGCGCCACCACCCGTAGAGATATAAGAAATTTTGTCAGCAATACCGAACAGGTCGATCGCTGCCAGCGTATCGCCGCCGCCGGCGATAGAGAAGGCATCACTATCAGCAATGGCGCGCGCGACAATTTCAGTCCCTTGACGGAAGTTAGGGAATTCAAATACACCAACCGGGCCATTCCATAGGATCGTTTTAGCGTTTTTCAGGATATCTGCCAGCCGTTGAGCGGATTCATCTCCCAAATCAAGGATCTGCTCATCATCTTTAATATCACTGGAGGATTTCAAGGTTGCTTCGGCCGTTTCAGAGAATTCTGTTGCTACACGAACATCGGTTGGCACCGGAATATCACAGCTTATCAGCAATTTTTTCGCTTCCGGGATCAAATCATCTTCATAGAGAGAACGGCCAACATTGTGACCTTCCGCGGCAACAAACGTATTCGCAATACCACCACCAACAATCAGTTGGTCGGCAATTTTAGACAGCGTATCCAGAACGGTCAGCTTGGTTGAAACTTTAGAACCACCGACAATAGCCACCATTGGGCGAGCCGGATTATCCAACGCTTTGCCTAATGCTTCTAATTCCGCAGACAGCAAAGGACCGGCACAAGCAACAGGAGCAAACTTAGCCACGCCGTGAGTCGAAGCCTGAGCACGATGAGCGGTACCGAATGCATCCATGACATAAATATCACACAGGGAAGCATACTTTTTAGCCAAGGTTTCGTCGTCTTTCTTTTCACCTTTATTAAAGCGAACGTTCTCCAGCACAACCAATTCACCTTCTGCGACTTCCACACCTTCCAGATATTCTCTCTCCAGTCGAACAGGGAAGGATAATTTCTCTTTTAGATAGTCTACTACTGGTTTCAGCGAGAATTCTTCGTTGTATTCGCCTTCAATCGGGCGGCCAAGGTGAGAAGTAATCATGACCTTGGCGCCCTGTTTCAATGCTGCTTCGATGGTTGGCAAGGAGGCACGGATACGCGCATCAGAGGTGACTTTGCCATCTTTTACCGGAACGTTCAGGTCAGCGCGGATCAAAACACGCTTACCCGCCAGATCTAAATCGGTCATCTTAATTACAGACATGGTGAATCCTCTTATTGATTCTCTAAATTATTTAATCTTGCGCCGTGTGCAAATCTATTATGGCCGTCTATCAACAACAGATCATTTGAAACCCGTAGCAGCCATTGCTAACGTTGTATCTAACATTCGGTTAGCAAATCCCCACTCATTATCACACCAAACTAATGTCTTAATCAGGTGTTGCCCACTAACCCGCGTTTGTGTGCCATCAACAATCGCGCTGTGGGGATCGTGGTTAAAATCCGTTGAGACTAACGGCAATTCGGTATAATCAACTATACCACGAAATGAAGTAACTGCTGATTTTTGCATTAATTCGTTGATTTTTTTAACAGTTACTGAAGATTTTACCGTAACGCTCAAATCGATAGCCGTAACGTTGATCGTTGGTACGCGCACGGAGATAGCTTCAAAACGGTCACAGAACTTTGGAAAAATCCGGGTTATCCCTGCGGCCAACTTGGTATCCACCGGAATGATAGATTGACTGGCTGCCCGAGTACGCCGTAAATCTTTGTGATAAGCATCAATCACCGGTTGGTCATTCATTGAGGCATGAATGGTTGTCACTGTGCCCGATTCAATCTCAAATTCATCATCTAATAATTTAATGACGGGAATAATGCAATTAGTGGTACAGGAAGCATTGGATACAATGCGATCTTCCGCTGTCAGTAAATGTTGATTCACACCATAGACCACCGTCGCATCTAAATCATTGCCCCCCGGATGAGCAAACAGCACTTTCTTGGCGCCACTGGCGAGATGTGCCTGACCATCGGCTCTGCTGCCATAAATCCCACTGCAATCAAGAACAATATCAACCCCCAATTCTTGCCAGGGCAACGTCGATATATCGGGCTGATGAAATAAGCGAATATTATCATCACCAACTTGCAACAGATCATTATTCAGACGCACATCCCAGGCAAAACGACCGTGACTGGAGTCATATTTCAGCAAGTGAGCGATTCCTTCGGCATCTGCCAGCTCATTAACAGCAATAACCGCAATTTCAGCCCGGCGCCCAGACTCATAAAGAGCACGTAAAATACTGCGCCCTATTCTGCCAAAGCCGTTTATTGCTACCTTGATTGTCATGTTACTCCCTGAATATAGTTATTACCACCCAACCGCTTAGAATAACCGACTCAATCACGGATGTACTGATTGCTTATCACAAAACTGTCAAAACCGTGCATAGAAAACCGCTTTAGATAACAAAATGAAACGATTCAGCTATAAATAATGAGATTACGGGAAAAGGAGGTTGATAGCAAGCAATAGTAAAAAGTGGTCAACCTTCAAATTAAAGACTGTTGCTCATATTCATCGACCCCAAGCAAGCAGAAAGAAACAATCCCACCGTTATTTACTCACAACTGCGACATGGATCATCAATACCATTGTTGGAATATTGACATTTAATCTCAATAAATGGAAACTGGTTGTCGTTTTTTGAGGGGCTAAGGAAAAGGAAGTAAATCGTGTCAACCGAGGAAACTTCGGCGTTTGAGGTATTCACTGAGATCACATTGGCGGTATTTCGGCTCAATGCCCTACTGCTCTCTAAAGGGGATCAGCTCGTTGCTCCGTTGGGAATCACGAGTGCGAGATGGCAAGTACTCGGTGCGATTGCGCATTCGCCACATCCACCTACCGCGCCTCAGATTGCCGCCGCAATGGGTATCACGCGCCAAGGCGTGCAAAAGCAATTGAATCTCGGGCTAAGTTCAGGGATGGTGAAAACCCTCACTAATCCTCGCCATGAACGCTCACCACTTTATCAACTGACCGAGCTTGGTTGGCGTACTTTTGATGCGGCGATATCGCTGGAAGCTGAATGGGTCGAATCACTGATGCAATCCTCTGATCCTAACGAGCTAAAAGTGACATTAAACACCTTGATCAGCCTGGAGACGGAGCTGGGAGAGTCACCTGTGCCAAATACAAGACATAGCGCTCTGGATTCGTTCGTTAATAACGATAAAGAATTACCAAACAGTTAAACGAAATACAACGTGGAAACAGCATGTAATTGGTGGAACGCATTTGTCTCTACGTTGACATATTATTGCCGTCAAAAGCCGCGTAAATCACGCGACTCGCCTCGGCAGGATAGCAATACAAACATAAATATAAACACATAATTTTCAGGAGATAGAAATGGTCAAACTAGAAGAAATGGACACCCACGTAACCCTGCGGGAACAGTTATTTTCGAACACCGATGGCTCCATCGTGCTGGTAAACGTATTTCATGTTGATCCTTCAATGGCTGACACCCTAATAGAAACTTGGAAGGAAGATGCAGAATATTTCCGGTCTAAGGTGGGCCTGATTTCCGCACAATTACATCGCGGAATCGCTGGCAGCGGCACATTCATGAACTATGCTGTTTGGGAGAGTCTGGAGCATTTCCGCGCTGCGTTCACAGATCCTGAATTCAAGGAAAAACTCGCCAAATATCCTGATGGGATTGTCGGTTCGCCTCACGTGTTCCAAAAAGTAGCCGTTCCCGGAATTTGCGTGGCATAGACCGAGGAAAGCTGCCACGATCCATCTTCAATAACGATATCGTGCGGAAAAAGAGCGCACCCGCTCAACGTTTACCTCAGGTGCGCTCATTTATGAAGTGACTAATTATTTCAGCAGAGCTTTAGCCTTAGCGACCACATTCTCTACAGTGAAACCAAACGCTTTAAACAGTTGATCAGCAGGCGCTGACTCACCAAATGTATCCATACCAACGATAGCGCCATTTATACCGACATATTTAAACCAGTAATCGACGATACCCGCTTCGATTGCAACACGTGCCGAAACCGCAGCAGGCAGAACCGCTTCTCGGTATGCAGCATCTTGCTTATCAAAAGCATCAGTAGACGGCATCGAGACTACGCGCACCTGGCGACCTTCCTCAGTCAATTGGTTGTAAGCACTCACCGCCAATTCAATTTCTGAACCGGTTGCGATCAGAATCAGTTCTGGCTGCCCCTGACAATCTTTCAGGATGTAAGCCCCTTTCTCAATATTAGCCAACTGCTCAGCAGTACGTTCTTGCTGTGCCAGATTCTGGCGAGAGAAAATCAGCGCTGATGGGCCTGCCTTACGATCAATAGCATATTTCCACGCCACCGCAGACTCAACCTGGTCACATGGACGCCATGTACTCAGATTTGGCGTCACACGCAAACTGGCAAGCTGTTCTACCGGCTGATGAGTCGGACCATCTTCACCCAAACCGATTGAGTCATGGGTGTAAACAAAGATGCTGCGAATTTTCATCAATGCCGCCATACGCACTGCATTACGGGCATATTCAACGAACATCAGGAAAGTTGCGCCATAAGGCACAAAACCACCATGCAGAGCGATACCGTTCATAATGGCTGACATGCCAAACTCACGAACACCGTAATGGATGTAGTTACCAGCCTGATCTTCGTTCAATGGCTTAGAACCTGACCACATCGTGAGGTTACTTGGCGCCAAATCAGCAGATCCGCCCATAAATTCAGGCAACACCTTACCAAACGCTTCCAAAGCATTCTGGGATGCTTTACGGCTGGCAATATTAGCCGGATTTTTTTGCAACTGTTCGATAAATGCTTTGGATTCAGCTTCCCAGTTTGCCGGTAATTCGCCACTGGTACGACGTTTGAATTCAGCAGCTAATTCAGGATACGCTTTTTCATAAGCAGAGAATTTTTCATTCCAGGCGGCTTGTTTCACATTGCCAGCTTCTTTTGCATCCCACTCAGCATAGATGTCCGCTGGAATCTCAAATGCCGGATAATTCCAATCCA
Organism: Photorhabdus hindustanensis; assembly: GCF_002968995.1. NCBI lineage: Bacteria > Pseudomonadati > Pseudomonadota > Gammaproteobacteria > Enterobacterales > Morganellaceae > Photorhabdus > Photorhabdus hindustanensis. The sequence goes on along the minus strand of NZ_PUWT01000068.1, from coordinate 18,550 downwards.
GTGCTTCACGAGTCGCGGCAATTTCCGCATCACCCAATGGCGCGCCATGAGAATCATGGGTACCCGCTTTGGTTGGCGCACCAAAACCGATAACTGTTTTGCACATTAACAGAGAAGGTTTATCAGCAACTTTACGTGCTTCTTCAATAGCAGCTTTAACTGAAGCTGCACTATGACCATCAATACCGCGAATCACATGCCAGCCATAAGCTTCAAAACGGCTTGCCGTATCATCCGTAAACCAGCCTTCAACATGACCATCAATGGAAATGCCATTGTCATCATAGAAAGCAATCAACTTGCCTAACTTTAAGGTACCCGCCAGAGAGCAAACTTCATGAGAAATGCCCTCCATCATGCAACCATCACCCATAAAGGCATAAGTATTATGGTCAACGATCTCATGACTAGGACGGTTAAATTGCGCGGCCAGAGTGCGTTCAGCAATCGCAAAACCTACTGCGTTGGCAATCCCCTGCCCTAAAGGACCTGTCGTAGTTTCTACGCCTGGAGTATAACCATACTCAGGATGGCCTGGGGTTTTAGAGTGTAACTGACGGAAATTTTTCAGATCATCAACGGAAACATCATAACCGGTAAGATGCAACAGGCTATAAATCAGCATAGAACCATGACCGTTAGATAATACAAAGCGGTCACGATCAACCCAATGTGGATCAGTTGGGTTATGATTCAAATAATCACGCCATAAAACTTCAGCGATATCAGCCATTCCCATAGGCGCACCAGGGTGCCCTGATTTTGCTTTCTGCACAGCATCCATGCTCAGGAAGCGAATAGCATTAGCAAGGGTTTTACGAGTGGTCATTTTCTACTCCAAGTGGGATAAAAACGTTTAGGGGGATAATTTTCTCAGCACAGCGTACAAACCGCAATCTTTAAAGCCAAATACCAGGAAACTATCTTAATTTCATCTGAACGACAATTCTTTGATTTGCCTTATGCTCTATATAAATTTCAGCGTCATCAGAGTAATAAACAAACTCATTGCGCATATAAATGGGTAAATGAATTAAACACAGCTATTAGTTGCCAATCAAGAGATAAAATAACCCATTAAACAGAGACATATTCTTGATTTATGGCAATTTTCAGCGACTAGATTGATTGTTTATATTTATCCTAATTATATGCTAATGATCTCTTAATAATTTGATTATCAATAGTGAATAGATAGAAAAAACATCAATCAAAAATCAATGTTATTTCAACATCAATAACCAAATAAATAATTTAAAACAAAATAATACTTATAGTTATATTTTCTTATATGATGATATTTTTACCTAAAATAATAAGTAATTTGATTAACAGATATAGATAAAATAAAAAATATTATTTTTTGGCGAATTAATTATTGCAATCCATTATATAATCGGGTTATTTTAAATAGAACATATAAAATAGACACGCAGATGACTACTTAATTAACAACTAGGACATTCTCATGTCAAATATCAAAAACAGACCAAGTAATATCACTCCGCAATTAATCTACATGTGGGAAAAAAGTAATGAGCCTTGGGGCGCAAAAGATCGCCAATCAAGATTTATATATGCAAATCCTGCTTTTTACCAACTGCTCAATCTGCCCGAAGATTTCGAGATTACAGGGCTTTCAACCGGGGAATTGCCCTCACCTATTGCAGAGTATACAGAAGAATATTGTCGTCAAGATCAAAAAGTGATGCAAACCATGAAAACAGTCACTTCACTTGAGACTCATCTATTTGGGAAAAATAAAGTTAAGCAAACCTATCGCTGTAGTAAATACCCGCTTTGTGATGAAAATGGGGACTGTATCGGCATCACTTTTCATATGTCCAAAGTTCAAAATTTTTCTATTGCTTACTATCATAAAAAAATATCGCCAACAGCTCTGGAATTTACCCCTCCTAATGACATACTGACTCAAACTGAATGGGAAGTTCTTTTTTTGGCTCTTCGCTCACTGGACGAAGAGAGTATCAGCGAAGAATTAATGATAAGTACAGAAGAGGCCATTAACCATATTCAGTCAATTTACCAAAAATTTAATCTACCGCTGCATATAGAATTAGAGGATTTCTGCAAAGCCAATAAGTTTGATCTATACATTCCAGAAAGGTTCGTCGCTATTGGCAGCCAAGAGTTGTAAATCCCCATTAATTCGGATCTAAAACCTAAATATTTTTTCAATAACAATAGGAATTATGTTGTGAGCTATAAAAAATTAACCGTATCGCCCCAAATTATTAATCTAATGGAAACCAGTCATGAACCCTGGGGCATAAAAGATCAAAATTCCCGTTTTGTCTATGAAAACAAGGCAATGGCTATGTTGCGCGATCTTCCCCGTGGTTTTAATGTAGAAGGACGCCTGGACAATGATCTGCCTTGGGAAGGCGCCGCTTTTGCAGAACAATTTCAGATCCATGACAGAGCAGTAATGCAAGCGGAACAAAGAATATGCTCATTAGAAACCCATTTATATGGTAAAGAAAAATTACTTTCCTCCTATTTCTTCGAGAAGTTCCCATTTTATAATGAAGATAATCAATGTGTCGGTGTCATTTTCCATGCCTGGAAAGCCGAAGCCTATTCTCTGACCCGCTTTTTTTATGGCAAGCTTCCCGGCTCTATCATGTTCCAGCCCCCTTCTGGGCTATTTACTCAACGGGAATGGGATGTCATTTTTCTATTTTTACAGAAATACACCAGTAAACAGATTGGGCGAATACTGAATATCTCTTATCGCACGGTAGAAACGCATATGCTACGGATATACAAGAAAATTGGTATTAATTCCGGTCAACAATTGGATGAATACTGCCGCCTTAATGATTTTGATCTCTATGTCCCAGAGAGATTTTTAAAACCTGGTAGTAAAATGTTTATATAATGTGGTAAATAAAACAGATGAAAATGACGAGTAATATATCAGCACAGATAATAAACACCATAAAACATAGCCATGATCCTTGGGGCATTAAAGATAAAAGCACTTGCTTTATTTATGAAAATAAAGCAATGGCTATGCTACAAGATATTCCGCTTAATTTGAACGTCGAAGGGCGTTTTGATTGTGAATTACCTTGGGCAGGAGCAATCTTTGAAGAACAATTTCAACGACATGACAGAACAGTCATGCGTTTAGAAAAAAGTATATGCTCATTAGAAACACATAGATTTGGCAAAGAAAAACGCCTTTGTTCCTATTTCTTCGAGAAATCTCCATTTTATAGTGAAGATAATGAATGTATTGGCATTATTTTTCATGGGCGGAAAGCGGAAGCGATTTCTTTGAAGGAGTTTTTCAATGGAAAATTGCCACCTTCCGTTATGTTTTGTTCTCCCTCAGAACAATTTTCCCAACAAGAGTGGGAAATTATTTTCCTATTTCTGGCAAAACATAGCAGAAAGGAGATCAGTGAGAGACTTAATATTTCTTACCAATCGGTGAAAGATCAGATAGAAAAAACATACCAGAAACTAAAAGTGAACTCTGACTCTCAATTTGAGGAGTATTGCCGTATCAATAATTTTAACCTTTATATACCAGAGCGATTTTTATTTCCTTATTTATAAACCTTATCTTTGTATTCAAGTTATTATAAAAGGCAACAATATTATAAAAACCAAATATGAAACTATTAGACTGATTCTACCACGACTCAACCAGATGATATATGGAATAAAACCCCAGAGCCGTGGTTTGCAAAAAATAAGGAATTTCTCTGTATATATGTGAATGTAATATTCATTACCGTTAATAAATTGTCTGAAAAATAACAAAAAAGTATTCATAAGAAACTATTAGTTATTTCAGTTATTAAACTGAGAATATTTTTCACAGATAATAATAATGATCTTTACATTAAGAAAAAACACCTGCAATATATAGGGAATATTCTGTTATCAAACAATCGATACTATTATTCAGTATTCTCTCCGATAGCCAATTCAATTAACCTTGATTGATAATCTGCACCTAATTACTACCAGACAGCAAAACATTGATAATTTATCTATTATCAATGTTTTTCTCACAATTAAAACTTGGAGATTATTTATGGATATTCAAGACTGGCATCCGGCAGATATTATTGCAGCCCTGAGAAAACAAGGAACAAATCTTTCAGCCGTTTCTCGTAAAGCTGGTTTAGCATCATCGACATTGAGTAATGCATTACATCGCCCGTGGCCAAAAGGAGAAGCATTAATCGCTACTGAATTAGGTTTACATCCATCGGATATTTGGCCATCACGCTATAGACCTGGTAAAGAGAACAAATTCTTAATAAAAGTTGCAGAAACAAGCTGTGTAGAAATCTGGTAGCACCTGTATGTCTTATGTTAATGCAATTTCATTATCATTTATATTGTCTATCGAGAGATTACAACATGGTATAAGTACGAACAAAAAAGATATAGATACGAACAAAAAAGCCCCGGGCAACTACCCAGGGCTTCGAAATCTTTGGCGGTGCGGACGGGACTCGAACCCGCGACCCCCGGCGTGACAGGCCGGTATTCTAACCGACTGAACTACCGCACCGCGCAGCGTTCTGGTTGAGAACGAGGTGAATATTACGAATCCAAGATCATTCCGTCAATATCTTTTATAACAAAGTGACGAGTTTGATCAACTTTTCACCCCAAAAGGTGATTTATTCGCAATTTTATGTTAGCTCTGTTCAGAACTTATACGCCATAAACAGCTCCCGCCCTTCTTCTCAACTAAATCCAATCTGGATTCGTGAGCCGCGAGTTCTTCATCCGTTGCATAAACAACTTTCAATGCCGTTTGAGACCGGGTAACACGCTGTATTTCAGAAACATTCGCACCACCAGCAATTTCCCCTTCCATTGAAAAAGCAAGAGAAGTCTGACCGCCTGTCATTATCAAATAGACATCAGCCAATATCTCGGCATCGAGTAACGCGCCATGTAAGGTTCGTTTAGAATTATCTATATCATAACGATCACATAACGCATCAAGGTTATTTCTTTTCCCCGGAAATAACTGTCTCGCAAGTTGTAAGCTATCAGTAATCTTGCAGAAATCCGCAGTTGGCGGAATATCACGATCCAGCTTGCCAAACTCATAATCGATAAAGCCGATATCGAAGGGAGCGTTATGGATGATCAATTCAGCGCCGCGAATAAATTCAATAAACTCATCAGCAATATCAGCAAATAGCGGTTTATCCTGCAAAAATTCATCACTGATCCCATGCACTTCAAATGCTTCAGGATCGACCAATCTATCCGGCTGAATATAGACATGAAAATGGCGGCCGGTTAAACGACGGTTAACAACCTCTACAGCCCCAATTTCAATAATTTTGTGCCCTTCATAGTGAACACCTAATTTATTCATACCGGTAGTTTCGGTATCAAGAACAACTTGTCGTGTAATTGCCGTGCTCATAATGCCTTTTTATGTCAGACTTAGGGTTTTGAATTGAATAAGAATAAGCAGAGTCTACCAGATATGAGCAAGCAGGTAGAAATTTTCACCGATGGATCTTGTCTCGGCAATCCGGGGCCTGGGGGCTACGGTGTATTATTGCGCTATCAACAACACGAAAAAACCCTTAGCGAAGGTTTTTATCGTACAACAAACAATAGAATGGAACTCATGGCGGCAATTATTGGCCTGGAAACGCTGACTCGCCCTTGTAAAATTATCTTAACCACCGACAGCCAATATGTGCGTCAAGGCATTACACAATGGATTCATAACTGGAAAAAACGCGGCTGGCGTAAAGCAGATAAATCTCCGGTCAGTAATGTCGACTTATGGCAACGTCTTGATCAAGCCATTAGCCGCCATGACATTGATTGGCTGTGGGTCAAAGGCCACTCCGGGCATAATGAAAATGAACATTGTGATGAATTAGCCCGTGCCGCAGCAAACTCACCAACAGAAACCGACACTGGATATCTCGAAAATAGAGATTAACTGCGCTTTCGGTAACATTTTGTTACACCAACAGCACTGCCCAATTTAGGTTTTAATAACGTTACTCTTATCTGATTTAGCGTTAATGGCAGTGTGCGTTTGCGGGCAATAATCAGACTGACACAACCTAATATAGACAGGCGCCGATTAACAAAACCCATTTCATTTCGCCAAGGCAATATTTGGAAACTATCACGATACACCACTTCATAATTAAGCAAGCTCAACCAATCAAGTTGGCGCATTAGGGAGAACATCCGGCTGCAATAGGGTTGATGACGCCATAATCCCGGCACTAATTTTCCCAAACCAAGCAAACTCAATGAATTAAAACCACTGATAATGAGCCAACCATCATCAATCATCACTCGGTCAACTTCCCGTAAAAGCCGATGGGGATCAGCGCTGTAAGCCAGCATATGACTCAGTAAACACGCATCAACGGACTTCCCTTCAAACGGTAGATGGTAAGGATCAGTAATCACCTGCATATTCTTGCCTTCCTTACCCACATTAATCTGATTAAAAATCGGACACTCTTTGCTGTCAATTTCAGCACTCAAATTACCGACTTTCAACAGATGGAAACCAAATATTTTCGGCCACCAGGGTTGTAATTGACGCTCCAAAGCGGCACGGTAATACTCCCCCCAAGGTAAATCAGCCCAAGAAGCCGGGGGATTTATATTCTGTATTGTATGTGCAGATTTCATGGCTTCTTTTCCTTATAACCCGCTGTTAATAAGAGGTATACAATGGAGCTTATCAGCATTCCGGTCCTTTCGGATAATTACATTTGGTTACTTTGTGATGAAAACAGACATGTTGTCATCGTTGATCCGACAGAATCACAGCCTGTCCTTGATACCTTAAAATCCCGCGGCTGGATACCCGATGCAATTTTACTTACCCATCATCATCACGATCATGTTGGCGGCGTTCCTGGAATTATTGATCGATTCCCTGAGCTACCAGTATACGGCCCAAAAGAAACCGAGAGCAAAGGTGCGACGATGATAGTCTGTGGCGGTGATAGCATCCATTTCGGTCATTTTTCTTTCCAGATCATCGACGTTCCCGGCCATACTCTGGGGCATATCGCTTTTTATCAAGCGCCTTACCTCTTTTGTGGGGATACTTTGTTCTCTGGCGGTTGCGGACGCCTCTTTGAAGGAACCGCTGAACAGATGTATGCATCTCTAAGTAAAATAGCTGAACTGCCCGATGACACACTGATCTGTTGCGCCCATGAATATACCGTTTCTAATATGAAATTTGCTCATGCTGTTTTACCCAATCAGACTATCAGCGAATATCAGCAAAAAGTAACCCAAATGAGGGAAAGCAATCAACCAACAGTACCAACCACATTACAAACCGAGAAAAAAATTAATATTTTCTTAAAATGTGATGATTTTGATTTACAAAGAAATATTGGAATTGTCCCCAACTCTCAACCGCTTTCCGCCGTTTTCTGTCAACTAAGAAGACGAAAAGATCAATTCTGATTGAGAGAGTTGCTATATCGAGCCAAGATAAGTATTATTGGTCGTCTTTTAAGCAACCATAAAAATTAATTATGAAGACAAAAGCGATTCTGTTCGCATCTGTCTTGCTGGTTGGCTGTCAATCTGGACCAGATTGGTCGACGACAGCCGGACAACGGGCACAGAATTCGTCTTCAACGAGTCTAAAGACAGGCAAGATAGCAGCAACTAATGATACCGATCAGCTTGCTGCCTACTGGGGAGAGGATGGTTCTGGCGCTCAGCGTGAGCTGTGGGGATACATCCGAGATGAGTTGAAGATGAAAATCCCTGATAATTACAGGGTTCGTGAACAACGAAATTATTACCTGAAAAACAAGAGCTATCTCCACGATGTAACTTTACGGGCTGAACCGTATATGTACTGGATAGTCAGGCAGATCAAGCAACGCGATATGCCAATGGAACTGGTACTGGTACCCATAGTGGAGAGTGCTTTTAACCCGCATGCTACCTCACGCGCCAAGGCCGCGGGTCTGTGGCAGATTGTCCCGGATACGGGCCGCAATTACGGTCTTACTCAGGATAAATGGTACGACGCACGCCGGGACGTCGCCGCATCAACAACTGCCGCCCTGAATCTGTTACAACGCCTGAATAAAATGTTCAATGGTGACTGGTTATTGACTATTGCTGCTTATAACAGCGGCGAAGGCCGTGTTATGCGCGCAATAAAAGAAAACCAGATAAAAGGTAGACCAACGGATTTCTGGTCATTATCACTACCACGGGAGACTACGCTCTATGTGCCTAAAGTTCTGGCACTCAGTGATGTCATCCGCAACAGCGATAAATATGGCATTACGCTGCCAAAATCCAATAATCAACGGGCGCTTGCTCAAGTTGATGTTGGCCAACAAATCACGCTGTCTCAAGCCGCAGAACTGGCTGGCATGTCCCTGACATCGATTAAAGCCTATAACCCCGGATATAAGCGAGGAGTAACATCGCCTAACGGTCCACATTACATCATGCTGCCAAAAGCAAAAGTTGATCAATTTAAACACTCGCTGGCAAATAAAACCGTTTTAAGCAATATTCGTCAGGAAGTTGCTAACAACAACCGCCGATTGAGTAAACAAAGCCAATATAAAGTTCGCTCAGGTGATACATTATCCGCTATTGCAAAGCGGTTTAACGTTTCCACCCGTGAATTACAACGCATGAATAATCTGAGAACCGCCAGATTGTTAAAAATTGGGCAAGTATTAAGGGTAAATAATGACAACGCCATTATTTACCGTGTACGCCAAGGCGACTCAATTGCCAGTATTGCTAAACGTCACGGTATTAACATTAAGGATTTAATGAACTGGAACGATGGCATAAAAACAACAGATATCAAACCAGGAATTGAGTTAACGCTCTATGTCGATGAATTCTCTGATGAAGCTTAAAATCTTTTCCAGTAGGTATTTTATTGTTGAAGGAAGATAATAGATGGCCCTCTCTTAGGGCCATTTCTTCATATTTAGTGGAATAAACTTTGGCTTATTCCTTTTGAAATCAAACGAATTGATAAACAATGCAAGGAAATTATATAATCAATTGATAACTACAACACTCAATCATTAAAATCAGACTAATTATCAACATATTAACGTGTTAAATATGCTATTTAAGAAATCGCATTTAAATAACATAACAATATAATCAAGATAAAACATTAATTACTAAACTTAATGGAAATCATAAAAATATCATTGCTAAACTATCACATTTAACAATAAATAAAAAAATAAAACATCACCAAGTAATTTATAAAACATTCATATTAACAACAAATTAAAAAAATATAACTCTACTGTCGCCATTTATATTTCTATTATTTTTCATATATAAACCATCAAATTCTTGTAATATTCAAAAAGTCAGCTAGGATAGTTAGTGATCAATATTAATTACTTTGCTGAATAGTTACTTGGCGTTTTAACAAATAAACTTGTTAATATAATTATCCAAGCATTAATATAACGGAAAAAAATTAATACACTATAAGAGAACAATATAAGAATAAGCACCACATGTAATATTGGCAACATACATTTCCGAGATAAAAAAGAATAAACAAAAGTTCTTTTACCACATCTAAGGACTATCACTATGACAACATCATCAACAATGCGAACTCCAGTCAAACTACCACCAATGCCATCGGAAAGCGAAGCCTCAAAAACATATAAATCAGCAGATATGGCACGCTCCTATTTAGAGGGAGACAATCTTGTTTTTACTGACAACGACGGCTTTGATCAGGCTCTCAGAGAGGGTTTCTTCCTCCTGAAAGCACCATCATACATGGATTTTGAACACGGCGATCGATTTGCATACCATTTCTTTGAACCCGCCACAGAAGGTGACCTTCGCCCCTATACGGGATTCAAATCATATACTACTTTTTCCAATAGCTACGAAGGTTATTTCGACAGAGAACATGATCAATGGGAACATTTTCGCCTCGAACGGGAACATTGGCGCCTCATGCCATCAGAGGTTGCAACACTAGGTCGCCATATGGCACACATCGGTATATGTGTACTACGCTCCGTGTTAACTTATGTTGGCATTCCTCGTCGTGACTGGGAACTCATTACCAATGGTATTTCAGAAGGGTTAGGAAACCAGATGTTATCGTTTAACCACTTCCGATCAGAGAAAGCCACCCGAGGCTCTAAATTTCACCGGGATTCAGGATGGGTGACAGTTCTAAGATCAACTGAACGTGGCCTTCTTGCCTATATAAATGATGAACTTTTAGCTATTAATCCTGTTCCAGGACACCTAATCATTAACTTTGGTAGTTCGATCGAAGTGCTGACAGAGAATTTAACCCCGAATGTTCGGGCCAATATACATGGCGTTGCTCGCACAGAAAGAAATGGGCAGCGCGATAGAATGTCATATGTCATGTTTTTAGTTAGCAATCTGGCTGGTAATGTCTACAAATATGGCCCCAACGGCCCCATCAAAGTTCAATCCGTTAAAGAATTTACTATCCAGGAAGCGAGTCGAACATACGATGATGATAATGACGCTTTATAGATATTTTCTGCACAATAAATCGGGGTTATAACGCAGATTTGAACTGACAGATACCTTTATACCGGTGCCTGTCAGGTTAAATCGGTATGTGAACCTCGATCCCTCTCGAGCTCACCAAATCGTCAGACATATGAGAATGGATTTTTAATAACCAAGCTGTCTTCCAACATCTGCCCGTGATTCATGTCTTCACTATAGAGCGCCCGACAACCTGCGATGACCGCAGCCGCCACAATACAAGAATCGTAGAATGACAAGTGATAACGCTCTGCAATAAACCTAGCTCGGTCATGAACTTCAACCGTAAGAGGCACGATTTTGCAAAAACTACGTACAATATCGAGGAACTCCGCTATCTCTTCCCAACTCATCTTAAGTTTACGCACACACACGTGCGCCACTTCGTTGAGCACCTGTACACTAATGACCGGATTCGCCTTCAGCAGCGCTTCGGCACTATCGGCCTTGGCCACGTCTTGGGACAGCAGGTACAGCACCACATTGCTGTCGATGAAACCGCAAGACTTAGCCCCTGTCATTCGCTTCATCTCTACTGAACTTGAAATCTGCCGGCAACTTACCGCGGAATGTCCGAAGACGCTCCAACAACACCTCAGATCCAGGCTTCTTGCGTACCGCGAAGGTACGCGGATCATCCACTACAATCTCAATATCATCACCTTCACGCAATTCCAGAATTTCAACTAAACTAGCCGGCAAACGTATGGCAAGGCTGTTACCCCATTTTGCTACTTGCATGATATTACCTCTTTAGATATACATTTTTATTGTATATCCATTCTTGCAAAATACAAGCTTAACCAAATGCATCTCCCCCGAATACGGGGAAGATTTTTACCAAGTTTCCTGTAGCTGAAAAATGTATACAAGGGATAATCGCCGTTCTTATATCCGGTATCCAACATATCTAATCCGATAAATTAATTCCTTGCGCACTTTCTTTATCGGGTATATTACTAATGGAGCTTCCTCCCCTCCTTTGCAATTCCTAACACTTTCACATCAGCCTAATCGGGCTGCCCCCCTTATATGTATTTCACAACAGCTTTTCTACACCATGACTCATCACGCTTTACCACAAGAAATATACGAACATTTATCTACATATGGAGTTAAATCGATCTTATGAACAAAAAAGCACAATATTCATCCACTTTGGAACAGAGTACAAAATACACGTTTTTATTTATCCTTTCAGTCACTGTATTCTTCGTTGGCGCAACCGAATTCATGTTGTCATCCATGCTTACCCCTCTTGCAGTCGCCTTCGGGACAACGGCGGTCGGAGCATCCTGGCTGGTATCTAGCTATGCATTTTCCTACGCTCTGGCAGCACCTATATTTGGGTATTTTGCAGATCGTATTAACAGAAGCAGATTACTTCTGATTTCTCTGCTGTTTTTCGCCGCAGATGGTCTGGCTATCATTCTTGCTCCCACTCTTAATATCGCAATCACGCTGCGAATTTTTGGCGGTATAGCATCAGCGGTAATCATCCCCACCGTATTTGCCTTGATCGCCGATATCATTCCTTATAATCGCCAAGCCGGAGCAATGGGCGTCGTTATGCTCGGTATGACTTTTGGCATTGCATTCGGTCCAGCTTTAGCCGGGATACTGACAGATTTAATAAATTGGCAGGCGCCATTTTTATTCACCTCATTCGGCTGTGTCGTTACATTCATCATCGGGATCTACTGCCTTCCATCAAAAACCGTGCCCCTAAAGCCAACAAACCAGCGCTTAGTCTGGTTTCGGCAATGGTCGGTTGTCAGGTCGCTCATTGCAAAAGGGGCCTGGAATGGCGCCGGCGTCTCTGCTTTTCTTTTGTCTGGAGAAGTCTTACGTCAACGGTACGGCTTTGGCCCTACTGAAATCGGTTTGACTATCGCTGCCTTTGGTGTTGGCTTGGGATTAGGTAATCTGTCCGCCGGTTGGCTCCGCAAACTTTGCAGTCGGGAAGAAGTGACTTTGGTCTTCGTCAGTTTGCTACTGACTGGAGTGATCTCTATTTTTATGCTGGTTCCGCTTACGCTCTTCGGTTCTCTAGGATGTTTGATATTCTGGGGTGCCGCACTGGGCGTTGGAGCGCCTGCAAGTACCGTCGTTTTGGCAACACGAGCAGGCCCTAACAAAGGTATGGTTCTGGCCTTTGCAGAAACATTCAATAATCTGGGAATTTTGTGCTTAGTGCCATTAGCTACTATTGGGTTAATCGCAGGAGGTTCAAGCACAGCAATGGCCGTGCTATCCGTCGGATTGGTTATCGGTCTGACATTGGCAATATTGGATTTCTGGCTGACGCGTTCGGCAAATCCTTCTCTATGAATCTTCGCCCTCTAGCTTTATTTCCCCACCTATATTTGATGGGGATATTGAATAGTTATTGTGTCCAGAGGGACATGAGTAAATTTTCAGTTATAACCAGAATAACCAAGCAAACAGAGAGATAATAACGATGCAGGCAATATTCAGCACCATGCCCACTCTGACCATTTCAGTCTGTTTAATATGACCGGAGCTGAAAACAATCGCGTTAGGTGGTGTGGCAACCGGCAACATAAAGGCACAAGACGCCCCGAATCCGATAATGAGTGTCAGCGTCATTATCGGCATACCCAACGCTTCCGCGACGGTTGCGAATATCGGTACTAGCAAAGCTGCGCTAGCTGTATTACTGGTAAATTCAGTCAGGAAGATAATAAATGCAGCTACCGCAATAATAATCACAAACCAGTGGCTTGCGCCAAAAGTAGCAGCCATACCATTCGCCATGATTTCACTAGCACCTGAGTTTTTCAAAATAGCGCTTAAAGTCAGACCGCCGCCAAACAGCATCAACACACCCCACTCGGTGTTATTTTGAATCTGGGACCAACTCGCCACCCCCGTTATACCAATCAGAACGGCAGCACTGACAGCAATAATGGTATCCAGATCTTTCACGCCCCCTAAGGCAGAACTGATAACCGTACTAAAGATCCAACAAAATACGGTTAATAGAAAGATCAGCATGGTCATTAGACGCTTACCAGTCCAATCCAGTTTTTCCAGCTTCATATCGAATTTATGATTCAAATTCGGGCGCAGCATCAAATACATAACACCAACCATCATTGGCATCAGAATAACCACCAACGGAACCCCAAATTTCATCCAATTGAAGAAATCGATGCCCAGTTGAGCCGCTGCAATCGCGTTTGGCGGGCTACCAACCAACGTACCTAAACCACCAATACTTGCGCTATAAGCCACCCCCAACAGCACAAATACAAATGTATGGCGCTCAGAACGCGCATCCAGATTGGACAAAATACCCAATACTAATGGCAGCATCATCGCAGCAGTCGCGGTGTTACTGATCCACATGGAAAGGCCAGCCGTCACACCAAACAACAACATCACCGCTACAGACAAACGTCCGCGGGCAATCATCAGCAGACGGTTCGCAATCAGTCTGTCCAGTCCTTGGATGTGAAGCGCGGTTGCCAGAGCAAAACCACCAAAAAACAGGAAGATGATGGGATTAGCAAAAGATTTCAGCGCATCTCCCGTATTCATCAATCCCATACCAACTGCCAGAATGGGAATACATAATGCAGTAATAGTGACGTGAATAGCTTCGGTAAGCCACAGTACGCCAACAAATACCATTAGTGCTAAACCCGCATTAGCTTTTTCACTAAACGGCAATGTATTAAGTAGAATAAATAGTAATACAACATCAGCAGCCAGAATAATTAAGCCTTTTTTATTAGAAAAATTTAGCTTCATGGCTGGTGTTAAAGATTCAGAAGCATCCATTGGTGACTCCATTAGCGCCGGTGATATCTGATCCACCATTGCTACAATTGTTAAAAAAATACAAGGCGTGTGAATATAAGGAGTCTTCAGTAAGAAGCAAATGCAGTTCTTTGAATTTTGGGATCTAAAGCGCAAGAACCAACCAATTAAATCATAAAAGACGGTATTTTATACAAATTTTCGTTGTTATATCACATTATTACACCTTTATAGGTATAGGAAACCGTTATGTTTTATGCCGTTTTTTGGCACAAAAGCAGGTGAGTTTTACTTCTCCTAAAATTGCTAATAAACCCATTTAAAAAACGAGAGAGTGTTTTAGCATCAACGATGATTAAAAATCTGGCGAATGAATTTACCGGCAAGGTTATAGGTTCGACGGGTATTTAAACATCAATAAGACCATTTTTTCATTTTTCACCGATAGCTTTTTGATGGTAGGTTTTAAACTGTTATTAAAAGCCACTATTTAAACTTATGATTTTAATCGTAAAAAATTTTAACCGTTTTTTTAAACTTAATGGTTTTTTTTCGTTTCCTGAACCCTATTTAACTTAACCGTTTTCATTAAACTGACACCTAGTTTTTCCTTCTGCTATATTTTATTTTTTAGATTTAAAACCAGAGAGGGTAACAGGTATGCTAATGATATTAAGACAATCCTCATTCCTTTAATCATTTTTAATGTGATTAAATAAATTTTTTATTCCTTTTTTCACAGCTAATCCCGGTTAACTTAAAAGCTTATCAGCTTTCTTTAATGATTGTTCCTGATTTCCGGTAAACCTCTTGCAACCATACAAAATCTCTTATTTGAGAAAATTTTCTTAATCGGTTTAATCCTGTTAAATGTTTTAATATAACCTTATACTCCTGGTATTGGATTAATGCAGTCTATTTGGTCACTTTATTAATCAAATTAAAACCTGTTTTCTCTTCCAATGTCTGTATAGCATCGAATTTTCACCTACTTTGAAAAATCCTTAATCACCTTTTTTATCTTTAATGATTAAAGTTTTTACCTGTTTTTTCACAATACGCTTGTCTTTTTCCCAGATTTTAAAACCATTCTGATAGATAAAAAACAGCTTTTCTTAATCCTATTTAATCACTTTCAGATAAAACATAATTACTCTTACTTGAATAAGTGAAAATTTCTATAATCCTTTGCTTTTAAATAGCACGAAAAGCGATAATCCATATGATTTAACCTGAGTGAATAGGGCCACGAGCTATAAAATTATTTTATAGCTCAGTTATAATCAAGATCGAAAATCAATGCAAAATGATCATTTTGACAATTCATAAAACCGATTACATGAACAGCTAACTTTTTTCTCATTTCATCCAAAGGATTTCACATTGTAATTCTTCATTAAAAACATAATTAGCACCAAAGAGGTTCTCCTTTTGAATCCCCTAAACATAATTACTCATTGCATCGTAAAAGTGATAACCTTACATGGAGTTTTTTACTGTTTTACTGTTTTACTGTTTTACTGTTTTACTGTTTTACTGTTTTACTGTTTTACTGTTTAATTATGATAGGTGAAATTATGAATGATAAAACTATGAGTTTCTCTGTAAACAAAGATCTGGATGTTCATTCAAAAAGCTTTGACGCTTTCATTTCATATATGGAAAACAGCAACGATTTTTGGATCATAAAAGACAGCGAATCTCGATTCGTTTACGCTAATGATATTATGCTTTATTACAGCGGCCTCCCTAAGGGTTTTAACATAGAAGGCAAGCTTGATAGTGAATGTCCAGCACCGTGGTCTGAGTTTGAGGATGTTATACAAGCTAATGATAAAAACGTAATGACCAGTCAAAAAACCATTCCAGTACTAAACACTTTCACTTATGGCGGAAGAGAAAAAATAATCCAACCATTTATGCTCAATGTTGCCCCCCTAATGAAGGATGGGAAATGCATTGGAGTTGTTGGTCACGGTAAAAAACTTGAAATTTATTCCATGTATCATTTTGAAAACAACAGGCATCCCGACGCATTAACTTTTGGAACACCAACTGATTTATTTACTGATAAAGAGTTCGATATAGTATTTTTTGCTTTGCAGTCACTAAGTGCTAAAGATATAGCAAGAAAATTAGGTATCACATATAGAACGGTACAAAGCAGGCTACATATCATTTACCAGAAAATAGGGATAAATTCATTAAACCAGTTAAAAGAATATTGTAGAGGTAAAGGGTATGATAACTATGCTCCTACTCGATGTATTAACCCCAATCCCTATATACCTCTGGCATAACAATGCGTAGCATCACCGTCGTTACTATGTCATTAGGGTTCTTCCTAAAAAGCCATATTCTCCTCCAAAACCCTCTTAACAGCAAAAAAGGCAGTTTTGTGAGCTACCCCATATGGAAGTTATTACAGTTTTACTGCCTAATTATGATGGATAAGATTATGAAAGATAAGACTATGAGTTTCTCTGTAAACAAAGATCTGGATGTTCATTCAAAAAGCTTCGACGCCTTTATTTCATACATGGAGAACTGTAATGAGTTCTGGTATATAAAAGATAAAGAGTCGAGATTTATCTATATGAATGATTATGGACTTCATCATAGCGGACTACCCAAAGGGTTTAATGTTGAAGGTAAACTGGATAGTGAGTGTCCGGTTTATTGGTCTGAGGTTGCTGATATCATTCAATCTAATGACCGTAGAGTGATGGATGAAAAAAAAGTCATTCCTACTTTGATTACATTTATGTATGGTGGCAGGGATAAAATTATTCAACCATTTATGGCGGATGTCACGCCTTTGATAAAAGATGGAGAATCGATTGGCGTAGTAGGCAGAGCTAGAAAGCTAGAAATTTTTTCAATGTATCATATGGAAATTAATAAACCTCCTGAATCATTATCATTTGGCAATCCAACTGAGATTTTTACAGATAGAGAGTTCGATATAGTATTTTTTGCGTTGCAATCACTAAGCGCTAAAGATATCGCTAAAAAATTAGGTATCACGTATAGAACGGTACAAAGTAGGTTACAATTTATTTATCAAAAAATAGGGATAAATTCATTAAGCCAGTTAAAAGAATATTGCAGAGGTAAAGGGTATGATAACTATGCTCCTACCCGATGTATTAACCCTAATCCCTATATACCTCTAGTATAACAATGAACCGCACCGTTATCGTCATTACGCAATTAGGGTTCTGCCTGGCAGAGCCTTACACCTTGGTTTCTCTCACATTCCATCCAGCATATTTCATTTTGCAATTATTTATTAAAAAAATGATTAATAATAAAAATTTTACACAATATAGAATATTAGCATATTGAAGGTGATTACAGGAAACTGCTCCTCTGTAAAATCATCCGCACCAAATAGGTGCCCAAAAACTCATAAATATAATTATCCATTGTGTTGTAAAAGTGATAATTTTACATGGGAGTTTTTGCAATTTAATCATATAGGTGAAATTATGAAAGATAACACGATGAGTTTCTCTGTAAACAAGGATCTGGATGTTCATTCAAAAAGCTTTGACGCCTTTATATCATATATGGAAAACAGCAATGATATTTGGGCTATAAAAGACAACGAACATCGATTCATCTATGCCAACGATGCAATGATTTATTACAGCGGTCTTCCTAAAGGTTTTAATATAGAAGGGAGGCTTGATGGTGAGTGTCCAGCACCGTGGTCTGAGTTTGAAAATATTATACAAGCTAGTTGTGATGTTGTAATGACGAGTCAAAAAAACATTCCAGTATTAAACACCTTGACTTATGGTGGGAAACAAAAAATGATCCAACCATTTATGCTCAATGTTACCCCCCTAATGAAGGATGGGAAATGCATTGGGGTTGTTGGTCACGGTACAAAACTTGAAATTTATTCCATGTATCATTTTGAAAACAACATTCAGCCTGACTCATTAACTTTTGGCAAACCAACTGATTTATTTACTGATAGAGAGTTCGATATAGTATTTTTTGCATTACAATCGCTAAGCGCTAAAGACATAGCGAGAAAATTAGATATTACCTATAGAACGGTACAAAGCAGGCTACATATCATTTATCAGAAAATAGGAATAAATTCATTAAGCCAGTTAAAAGAATATTGCAGGGGTAAGGGATATGATAACTATGCTCCTACTCGATTTATTAACAC
>NZ_PUWT01000067.1:0-48137 GCF_002968995.1 Photorhabdus hindustanensis | reverse complement strand
ACTGACCGCGGAACGTTTTCTGCCTGATCCATTTAGTGGTGAACTAGATGCTCGCATGTATCGAACCGGGGATTTGGCCCGTTACCTACCGGATGGCAATTTGGAGTTCCTGGGCCGCAATGACCAACAGGTGAAAATCCGTGGTTTCCGCATTGAGCCGGGGGAAATCGAGGCTCGGCTAATGGAACATCCGGCGGTGAGTGAAGCGGTTGTATTGGTACTAGGTGACGGTCAGGACAAGCGGTTGGTGGCTTATGTGGAGGCAGAAGCGGATGAAGAGTTGGTTAATCACTTGCGTACTCATCTGAGTGCCATTTTGCCGGATTATATGGTGCCGGCAGCGTTTGTCCGTCTGGATTCCTTCCCGCTGACGCCAAACGGCAAGTTAGATCGTCGGGCGTTACCGGCACCGGAAGAAGAAGCGTTTGCCCGTCAGGTTTATGAAGCGCCGCAAGGGGTGATAGAAACCACATTGGCCGCTATTTGGAGTGAGTTGTTGGGTATTGAACAAGTCAGTCGGCATGACAGTTTCTTTGCGTTGGGTGGTCATTCATTGTTGGCGATACAGATGATTGAGCGTCTGCGTAGTGCGGGGTTAACGTTGGCGGTGCGTGATCTGTTCCAATCTCCGGTGCTGTCCGCATTTGCCCAAACAGTAGGACAGTCTCGAGCGGTGGTGGTACCGGCGAACGTCATCACTCCGGCGGCTACAGTACTCACACCTGAGATGTTGCCGTTAATTGAGCTGACCCAACTTGAGATTGACCATATTGTGGAACAAGTGCCGGGGGGAGTGGCTAATATTCAGGATATCTATGCCCTGTCACCGTTACAAGATGGCATCCTATTCCACCATTTATTAGCGAACAAGGGCGATCCATATCTGCTGGCCTATCCTATGAGTTTTGCTGATCGTTCGTTGCTGGATTGTTATTTGACGGCAGTGCAACAGGTGATTGATCGCCATGATATTTTGCGTACTGCCTTTGTTTGGCAAGGATTATCAGTTCCGGCTCAGGTAGTCTGGCGTAAGGCACCGTTATCAGTGACTGAGTTGACGTTGGATTCCTCAGATGGACCGGTTTGTGAACAACTGGCTCAACGTTTTGATCCGCGTCAGCATCGTCTTGATTTGGGTCAAGCACCACTGTTACATGTTGTTATTGCACAAGAAACGGATGGTCGTTGGATCGTATTGCAGTTGCAGCATCATTTGATTGGTGACCATACTGCAATGGAGGTGATGAATCGCGAAGTTCAGGCGTACCTCGCCGGGCAGGGGGGCCGCTTGCCTATTCCGACTCCTTTCCGCAATCTGATAGCTGAGGCCCGGTTGGGGGTGAGTCAGGTTGAACATACTCGCTTCTTTACCGATATGTTGGCAGGGGTGGATCAACCGACGTTGCCATTCGGATTGATGGAAGTACATCGGGATGGTTCACAGGTGGCACAATCACACCGGATGTTGCCCTCCATGTTGAATGACCGTTTGCGTAGTCAGGCTCGGCGTCTGGGAGTCAGTTTGGCTGCGTTATGCCACTTGGCTTGGGCACAGGTATTGTCATGTACCAGCGGACAGGAGAAAGTGGTGTTCGGCACCGTGCTGTTTGGGCGGATGCAGGCAGGACAAGGAGGTGACAGCGGCATGGGACTGTTTATCAACACCTTGCCGTTACGACTGGATATGGATGATACCTCGGTGCAGGACAGTGTACGGGCAGCACATGCCCGGCTGACTGGATTACTGGAACATGAGCACGCTTCACTGGCATTGGCTCAACGTTGCAGTGGGGTACAAAATGAAATTCCACTCTTTAGTGCTTTGTTGAACTACCGACATAATGCGCCAATAATCGCCACGGATGAAGTTATCAGCGGCATTGAATTTCATGGCGGGCAAGAGCGCACTAACTATCCGTTTGTTTTGTCGGTGGAGGATTTTGGTAATGCTCTGGGGCTGACGGCACAAATCGTTCAACCGATTGATCCGGAGAGAGTATGCGGTTATATGCAACAGGCGCTGGAAAGTCTGGCAGCGGCGCTTGAACAGCAGCCGGAGACACCGGTCCGAGCACTGAATATCCTGCCGGCAGCAGAAAAGCGGCTGTTGCTGGAGACCTGGAATGCAACTGAGGCGCCATATCCTGACCAGTGTTGTATTCACCAGTTGTTTGAACAACAGGCAGAGAAAACCCCTGATGCAATAGCGCTGATGTATGAAGAACATATTCTCAGCTATGCGGCATTAAATGCCCGTGCTAACCGGTTGGCCCACCGGTTAATCAGGCAGGGGATAGGGTCAGACGATCGCGTGGCGGTGCTGTTAGAGCGTTCTATCGAACTGGTGGTAGCTCAATTGGCAATCCTTAAAGCCGGGGCCGTTTATGTGCCTATCGACCCCCGAGTGCCGGATGAGCGGCAGCATTGGTTGATAAACGATTGTTCAGCCAAATTGTTGCTTACAGATATTCCGGTTAACTTGGATATTCCCCTGTATTGCTTTGCTGATGAGATGAGTGATATCGAAGAGGAGGATTACCTTAATCTTAACTTACCTCGGTCCAATATCGAGCTGGCTTATATCATGTATACCTCCGGCTCGACCGGTACGCCAAAAGGAGTAATGGTGCCGCATCAGGCGGTGGTTCGATTGGTTATTAATAATGGGTATGCTGAAATCGGGCCGGATGATCGGGTGGCGTTTGAAGCTAACCCGGCTTTCGATGCCAGCACCTTTGAAGTTTGGGCGCCATTGCTAAATGGCGGAACTTTGGTGGTGATTGATCACGAGACTGTGTTGACGCCTAAAGCGTTTGTCCAAGCATTACAAGTTTATCGAATCACCGTGATGTGGTTGAGTGTCGGGCTGTTTAACCGGTTGGCGACAGAGTTGGCTCCGGCTCTTGCGCAACTTAAGATCCTGATTGTCGGCGGCGATGTACTGGACCCGCATGTGATTGCGCAGGTTCTGCGTGATAGCCCGCCTCAACAGTTATTGAATGGTTATGGACCGAGTGAGGGGACCACTTTTACCACTACCTACCGCATCACGGCATTATCATCGGGGATGACCCAGATCCCCATTGGTCGACCGATAGCCAATACGCGGGTTTATTTGCTGGATGTCTATGGGCAGCCGGTACCTCTGGGGATGGTAGGGGAATTGTATATTGGGGGAGCAGGTGTAGCGTGTGGTTATCTCAATCGTCCTGAACTGACGGCTGAACGCTTCCTTGTTGATCCCTTTAGTGATTTACCTGATGCCCGCATGTATCGGACCGGGGATTTAGCCCGCTACCTGCCAGACGGTAATTTGGAGTTCCTTGGCCGTAACGATCAGCAAATTAAAATCCGCGGCTTCCGCATTGAGCCGGGTGAGATTGAGGCTCGATTAGTGGAATACTCAACGGTACAAGAGGCCGTGGTGTTGGTGCTAGGTGATGGGCAAGATAAACGTTTGGTTGCTTATGTCGTGGCACGACAGGATGAGGGACTGGCTAATAGCTTGCGTACTTACCTGAGTGCCATGTTACCTGACTATATGGTGCCGTCGGCTTTTGTGCGTCTGGATGATTTTCCGTTGACCCTTAACGGTAAATTGGATCGTCATGCACTACCTGCCCCAAGCAATGAAGCTTTTGCCCGGCAGATTTATGAAGCGCCACAAGGAGAAACGGAAACCGTATTGGCGGCTATTTGGTGTGAATTACTGAGCGTTGAGCAGGTCAGCCGGTATGACAATTTCTTTGTCTTGGGCGGTCACTCACTGTTGGCTATGCGGATGATAAATCTTGCCGCTAATCATGGTCTTATTTGCACATTGAATGATCTATTTCAATTCCCTGTGCTGTCTGAACTGGCAGCAAAAATGACATCAGATACGTTGTCTCAACCACGAAACAGTGCGATATCGGTGCGACTTGGTGGAACGGGCCTGCCGTTATTCTTTGTGCCTAGCGGGATGGGTGATTATTCCTATGTGTTCGGGTTGTCTCAGCAGCTTCATTCAGGCTACCCGATTTATGCATTGCCGTGGCCATCCATTAGTGAAGAGCCGATGTCGGCTATGGAAGAGCAAGCCGCAAGAATGATCCACTTTATGAAAGTGGTTCAACCGGAAGGTCCATATCAGATATGTGGTTACTCTTCCGGTGGCATATTGGCTTATGCGATTGCCCAGCAACTTCTGTATTCCGGTGAAGCGGTTAATTTCCTTGGTCTGATAGATACGCCAGTTCCTCATTATTACAGGCCGCGGATAACGCCGCCAAAATTCCAATTTTTTATCGAGTTGGCAAGACAAGCAGAAGACGGACATATTGAAGAAATTACGGCACTGTACCAACAAATTGATGAATTAGATTTGGTGCAATTTATCGAAATGGCGCAGAAATTGGCGTTATATCCGGCAAATCTGCGTGCTGATTTAATCGCAAGACGTTGGGAACAGATAGCAAATTATGCACAAATAGTTAAAAACTATGAGCCGCAAGTATCTGCGATAACACTGCATCAATTCTACGCAATGGAGCCTTCTTCGCCTGTATCTGTTGTTATGGAAACTAATGCTATGGATACTAAAGTTATGGATGTTGAATCACCGCCTTTAAACAGGGATATGTCGTTAGGCTGGGCGCGGATATTGCCTGATTCTTCGCTTCGGTTAATTCCAATTTCGGGTAACCATTTTAGTATGTTGGAGAATAATGAGGATAGAGCTGTTTTAGTTCAGGCTTTAAATATGGCGTTGGCGGAGGGGGGTGACGAGGGAGTTCAGTAATGGCTTAAAAGAGGCTAAACGATCCTGTATCCATATGTATGATAATCCGGCATATATAACTTATGCCGGATTTGTTCTATGTGTGTCTTGAAGAGCATGTTATCTGTTTTTCCTTAAAACATATTATTTCATTATAAAATTATTTTTTATAGTTTGTGCATTTGCATAAAAATAAGTGCAAATGATTGTACCTACACTAAACATCGCCGTGACCTGAATGGTTGTTGGTGGTATATTTTCGCGATGTTTAGGTATTGAAGGCAGTCACTTTTTACATTGTGTACCAATTTTAGTACCAAACTTTAATGGATTGACGAGATAATAATTTAAATCGTTATTTTAGTTGAATATCAAACTCCTTCAAGTGACCTTTCGTGTGGGTCACCACTGTAGATAAGGATTTTAAATGCCTGTTGTTACTCTTCCTGACGGTAGCCAACGCCAGTTTGACCGTGCCGTTTCTGTAATGGATGTTGCCTGTGATATTGGTCCAGGTTTAGCGAAAGCATGTATTGCCGGCCGCGTAAATGGTGAGCTAGTGGATGCTTGTGAATTAATCGATTCAGATGCAAATCTTGCCATCATCACCAGTAAAGATGATGCAGGGCTGGAAATTATCCGCCACTCATGCGCTCATCTATTAGGCCATGCGATTAAACAATTATGGCCAGATACGAAAATGGCTATCGGTCCGATTATTGATAATGGTTTTTACTATGATGTTGATATTGGCCGCGCCTTGACGCAGGAAGATATTACGCTGCTTGAAAAGCGTATGTTGGAACTTGCCAAAAAAGACTATGACGTCATCAAGAAAAAAGTGAGCTGGCAAGAAGCTCGTGATACCTTCGTTGCTCGTGGCGAGGATTATAAAGTACAGATTTTGGATGAAAACATCAGTCGTGATGATCGTCCCGGCCTCTATAATCATGAAGAATATATTGACATGTGTCGTGGCCCACATGTGCCAAATATGCGTTTCTGCCACCATTTTAAGTTGCAGAAAGTCGCAGGGGCATATTGGCGTGGTGATAGCAACAATAAAATGTTGCAGCGGATATACGGTACCGCGTGGGCTGATAAGAAACAGCTCAATACTTATCTGCAACGTTTGGAAGAAGCGGCTAAACGTGACCATCGTAAAATTGGTAAACAATTAGATCTGTACCATATGCAGGAAGAAGCTCCTGGTATGGCATTCTGGCATAACGATGGTTGGACTATTTTCCGTGAGCTGGAAACTTTTGTTCGCACTAAACTGAAAGAATACCAATATCAGGAAGTTAAAGGTCCGTTTATGATGGACCGTGTAATGTGGGAAAGAACGGGTCACTGGGAAAACTACGGCGAGCATATGTTTACCACTTCTTCAGAGAACCGTGAATATTGCGTTAAGCCGATGAACTGCCCGGGGCATATTCAGATTTTTAATCAAGGCTTAAAATCCTATCGTGATTTGCCGTTACGTATGGCTGAATTCGGTAGTTGTCACCGTAATGAACCATCGGGGGCATTACATGGTTTGATGCGTGTCCGTGGTTTTACTCAGGATGATGCTCATATCTTCTGCACAGAAGAGCAAATTCACCGGGAAGTCAGCAGTTGCATTAAGATGGTGTATGACGTTTACAGCACTTTTGGTTTTGAAAAAATCGTGGTTAAGCTGTCAACCCGCCCGGAAAAGCGCATTGGTACTGAGGAACAATGGAATCAAGCGGAAGCAGCTTTGGCGGCAGCACTACAAGAAAATGGCGTTCAATTCGAATATCAGCCGGGCGAAGGCGCCTTCTACGGACCGAAAATTGAATTTACTTTGCATGATTGTTTGGATCGTGCGTGGCAATGTGGTACTGTGCAGCTCGACTTTTCACTACCAGGCCGTTTGAGTGCGTCCTACGTAGGTGAAAATAATGAACGTAAGGTTCCTGTAATGATTCACCGTGCGGTTCTAGGTTCACTGGAACGGTTTATCGGCATCCTGACCGAGGAGTATGCGGGTTTCTTCCCGACATGGATTGCTCCACAGCAGGTGGTAGTGATGAATATCACCGATAACCAGGCTGATTATGTACAGGAATTAGTAAAAAAAACTTCAAGATGCGGGCATTCGTGCAAAAGCAGACTTGAGAAACGAGAAGATTGGTTTTAAAATCCGTGAACACACTCTTCGTCGTGTTCCCTACATGCTTGTCTGTGGTGAGAAAGAGGTCGAATCAGGAAAAGTTTCCGTTCGTACCCGCCGTGGTAAAGATTTGGGTAGCATTGATGTTAACGAGTTCATCGAAAAACTGCTTATAGAAATACGCAGTCGCAATCTTCATCAATTGGAGGAATAAGGTATTAAAGGCGGAAAAAGAATTCAAACAGCGCGTCCTAATCGCATTAATGGAGAGATTCGCGCTTCTGAAGTTCGTTTAACAGGTTTAGATGGCGAACAGATTGGCATTGTCAGTCTGAGGGAAGCTCTTGAAAAAGCTGAGGAAGCGGATGTTGATTTAGTTGAAATCAGCCCGAATGCCGAGCCGCCGGTTTGCCGTATTATGGACTACGGCAAGTTCCTCTATGAGAAGAGTAAGTCGATCAAAGAGCAGAAGAAAAAACAAAAAGTTATTCAGGTTAAGGAAATTAAATTCCGTCCTGGTACAGATGAAGGCGACTATCAGGTCAAACTACGCAACCTGATTCGTTTTCTGGAAGATGGCGATAAAGCCAAAATCACCCTGCGTTTCCGTGGGCGTGAGATGGCGCACCAACAGATTGGCGTCGAAATGCTTAACCGCATCCGCGACGATCTGGATGAACTGGCGGTAGTTGAATCCTTCCCTTCGAAGATTGAAGGCCGTCAGATGATAATGGTGCTCGCTCCTAAGAAGAAATAGTTAGGCAATCAAGTAATAAGCTCCAGTCGGTTCATCTGGTTGGGGCTTGTTCGCCTGATTAATTCGTTGTAATTCACAATGCGAAGTGGAAATTAAAATGCCAAAGATTAAAACAGTACGCGGCGCCGCTAAACGCTTTAAAAAAACTGCAAGTGGTGGTTTTAAGCGTAAGCGCGCTAACCTTCGTCACATTCTGACTAAGAAATCAACCAAGCGTAAACGTCATTTACGTCCAAAGGGCATGGTCTCCAAAGGTGATCTGGGCCTGGTTGTTGCTTGCTTGCCTTACGCGTAAGCAATTTTTAGATTAGAACTCAGAGACGATAGGAGAAGTATATGGCTCGCGTAAAACGTGGTGTTGTCGCCCGTGCACGTCACAAGAAAATTTTAAAGCAAGCGAAAGGTTACTACGGTGCCCGTTCGCGCGTTTACCGTGTTGCCTTCCAGGCAGTAATCAAAGCAGGGCAGTACGCTTACCGTGACCGTCGTCAGCGGAAACGTCAGTTCCGTCAACTGTGGATTGCACGTATCAACGCTGCTGCACGTCAGAATGGTATCTCTTACAGCCGTTTCATTGATGGTCTGAAAAAGGCTTCTATTGAAATCGACCGTAAGATCCTGGCTGACATCGCTGTGTTTGACAAAGCGGCGTTTGCTGCTTTAGTTGAAAAAGCGAAGAGCGCTCTGGCATAAGTTAGGGTAGTAAGGAGGGAGCATGCTCCCTCTTTTTACTTTGTTGTCAAATGCGGTTTACAAGAGTGTTGTTGCCAAAACAGAATTTTATTCCGAGAGAACCAACATTATGTCCTTAGCTTTTTTTCGCATCTTTTTTTACTTTAGCACCTGAATTCAGGGGGCTTTGCGCGTAAGAAAAGAAACGAAAAGTAGCGCCTGAGCCTCCGTTGTGGAGGTTTTTTTGTTTTTATGACAGTAAAAGCAGAAATAGGTATACCCTATGGATTTTAAAGTGCGTCGCGACGGTAAGGGAGCGAATCCCCGGGAGCATAGCAAACTATGTGGCCGTGGGAAGCGAGTTCAGCCAACAAAGAGGCAACTTGAAAGATAACGGGTATATATAAGGTCATTAACGATCATTACTAGCAGGCCGTTAGGCCGAAGGAAGAGGAAAACGATGCCACATCTCGCTGAACTGGTTGCAAAAGCAAGAGCAGCCATAGAAGATGCCCAGGATGTTGCTGCGTTGGATTTGGTGCGTGTTGAATATTTAGGCAAAAAAGGCCATTTAACTCTCCAAATGTCATCGCTGCGTGATCTGCCGGTCGAAGAACGTCCAGCAGCAGGGGCGGTTATTAATCAGGCTAAGCAGGAAGTTCTGGAATCTCTGAATATCCGTAAAGAAAAACTGGAGACTGACCTTCTGAACTTCCGTTTAGCAGCGGAAAAGATTGATGTATCATTGCCCGGTCGCCGTATGGAAAATGGCGGACTACATCCGGTTAACCGCACAATAGAGCGTATTGAAACTTTCTTTGGTGAATTAGGGTTTTCTGTAGAATCAGGCCCTGAGATTGAAGATGATTATCATAATTTCGATGCGCTGAATATTCCTGCTCACCATCCCGCCCGTGCTGATCATGATACTTTTTGGTTTGATGCCAAGCGTCTGTTGCGTACTCAGACTTCAGGTGTTCAGGTTAGAACTATGCACAGTCAACAGCCGCCAATTCGCGTCATTGCACCGGGTCGCGTGTATCGTAATGACTACGATCAGACACACACACCCATGTTCCATCAGGTAGAAGGTTTAATTATTGATCGTGATATCAGTTTTACCAATCTGAAAGGAACGTTGCACGATTTCCTGACTAACTTTTTTGAAGAAGATTTGCAGGTTCGTTTCCGGCCTTCTTACTTTCCATTTACAGAACCTTCGGCGGAAGTTGATGTCATGGGTAAAAATGGCAAATGGCTGGAAGTATTGGGTTGCGGTATGGTTCATCCCAATGTATTGCATAATGTTGGCCTTGATCCTGAAATTTATTCTGGTTTTGCTTTCGGTATGGGGGTGGAGCGCCTGACAATGTTACGTTACGGTGTAACTGATTTGCGTGCGTTCTTCGAAAATGATCTGCGTTTTCTCAAACAGTTTAAATAAAGGCGGGAATATCTCATGAAATTCAGTGAACTCTGGTTACGCGAATGGGTAAACCCAGCCATTAGCAGTGAAGTATTATCTGATCAAATTACCATGATAGGTCTGGAAGTTGATGGCGTTGAAGCCGTTGCCGGTCAATTTCATGGTGTAGTTGTCGGTGAAGTTGTTCAATGTGCCCAGCATCCAAATGCAGATAAGCTACGGGTAACAAAAGTGAATGTCGGTGGTGAACGGCTGCTGGACATTGTTTGTGGTGCGCCAAATTGCCGCTTGGGGTTGAAAGTTGCAGTAGCAACTGTGGGTGCTGTATTACCGGGTGACTTTAAAATCAAGGCGGCAAAACTGCGAGGTGAGCCTTCCGAAGGGATGCTATGTTCTTTTTCTGAACTGGGTATTTCTGAGGATCACGACGGTATTATTGAATTGCCGATTGATGCTCCTTTAGGTGTTGATCTGCGTGAATATTTGAAGCTGGATGATAAAGTCATTGAAATTAGTATTACGCCTAATCGCGCTGACTGCCTAAGTATTATAGGGGTTGCGCGTGATGTGGCGGTTGCTAATAAAATGCCCCTATCTGAGCCACAAATTGAAGCAGTAAAACCGACAACAGATGCTGTTTTCCCTATTCGTGTTGAAGCAACAGAAGCTTGCCCACGTTACCTGGGACGAGTAATTAAAAACATTAATGTGAAAGCGACAACACCACAGTGGATGCGTGAAAAATTACGTCGTGGTGGTATCCGTTCTATCGACCCGATTGTCGATGTAACTAACTATGTATTGCTTGAATTAGGTCAACCGTTGCATGCGTTTGATCTGGAACGCTTGAATGGCTCAATCACTGTGCGTATGGCGAAGCAGGATGAAAAATTGGTGCTGCTGGATGGTACAGAAGCCAACCTTTCTACTGATACGCTAGTTATTTCTGATGAAAAACAAGCTGTTGCAATGGCAGGTATTTTTGGCGGTGAACATTCAGGCGTGAATGAAGAGACGCAAAATATTTTACTTGAATGCGCATTTTTCGCCCCTTTAGCGATTGCTGGCCGTGCTCGTCGCTATGGTTTACACACTGATGCTTCTCACCGCTATGAACGTGGAGTTGATCCTCAGCTACAACACAAAGCAATAGAGAGAGCGACTCAACTGCTGATTGATGTTTGTGGTGGTGAAGCGGGTCCAATTATTGATGTTACTGATGAATCTCAATTGCCACAGTCCGCGACAATCACATTACGTCGTGAAAAACTGGATCGTTTGATTGGTCACTATATACCTGATGAACAGGTTGGTGACATTCTGACTCGCTTAGGTTGCAAAGTCACTGTTCAGGAAAATGGCTGGCAAGCGGTTGCGCCAAGCTGGCGTTTTGATATGGAGTTGGAAGAAGATCTGGTGGAAGAAGTTGCCCGTATCTACGGTTACAACAATATTCCAGATGTACCGATGCGTGCAGATCTTATCATGAAAAAACATCGTGAAGCGGATCTTTCCCTGCAACGTGTTAAAACGATGCTGGTTGACAGAGGTTATCAAGAAGCGATTACTTATAGCTTTGTTGATCCCAAAATTCAAGCACTGTTACATCCACAGCAACAAGCGTTGATGCTGCCTAACCCAATTTCAGCAGATATGTCAGCAATGCGTTTATCTTTACTGACGGGTTTATTAACGACTGTGGTATATAACCAGAACCGTCAGCAAAACCGTGTGCGCTTATTTGAAACGGGTTTGCGTTTTGTTCCTGATGAAAATGCGGAGCAGGGCATTCGTCAGGAGCTGATGTTGGGGGGAGTCATTACCGGCAATCGTTTTGAAGAACATTGGTCACTGGACAAACAGTCAGTTGATTTCTTCGATATGAAAGGTGATTTGGAAGCTGTTCTGGAATTAACTGGAAAATTATCTAAGATTTCTTTTAGAGCAGATGTAAATCCGGCGTTGCACCCAGGTCAAAGCGCCGGGATTTATTTGGAAAATGAATACATCGGATATATTGGTGTAGTTCACCCGGAATTGGAACGTAAACTTGACTTAAATGGCCGCACAGTGGTATTCGAAGTACTTTGGAACAAGCTGGCAAGTCGCGTGATTCCTGATGCGAAAGAGATTTCACGTTTTCCGTCAAACCGCCGTGATATTGCGATCGTAGTGCCTGAAAATATTGCTGTAGAAGATGTTTTGGCTGAGTGCAAGAAAGTTGGCGTAAATCATATAGTTGGCATAAACTTGTTTGACGTGTATTGTGGTAAAGGTGTAGCAGAGGGTCATAAGAGCCTTGCTATAAGTTTTATCTTGCAGGATACCGCGCGTACACTGGAAGAAGAAGAGATTGCTGCGACTGTTAATAGATGTGTTGCAGTGCTGAAACAGCGATTCCAAGCATCCTTGAGGGACTGAACCTATGGCGCTTACTAAAGCTGAAATGTCAGAAAATCTGTTTGAGAAACTGGGAATTAGCAAGCGTGATGCTAAAGATCTGGTTGAATTATTCTTTGAAGAAGTGCGTCGTTCTTTGGAGAATGGTGAGCAGGTAAAATTGTCTGGATTTGGCAACTTTGATTTACGGGATAAAAACCAACGTCCGGGGCGTAATCCTAAGACTGGTGAGGACATTCCGATTACAGCTCGCCGAGTAGTGACATTCCGTCCTGGTCAGAAGTTAAAAAGCAGGGTTGAGAAAGCCACGCCTAAAGAATAATCAAAAAGGCCGCATCGATAGCGGCCTTTTTCTTAAACGAATCCTCCCTCATGAGCTTGATTTACCATGCAACCCATCTCTTCCATCACTGAATTAGTGACTCGCCAGAAAAAGCGTGATTATCGTTTTCTGGTGATTCTCACTTGTTTATTTCTATTGGTTTTTTTTCTCTCACTCTGTGCCGGAGAAAATTGGATCTGGCCTGATAAATGGTTTTCTGAAACAGGTCAGTTGTTTGTGTGGCAATTGCGTTTTCCCCGTGTATTAGCTGTAGTTGCTGTGGGTGCAAGCTTGACTGTGGCGGGTGCTGTAATGCAGGCGCTGTTTGAAAATCCGTTGGCGGAACCTGGGCTATTAGGCGTCAGTAATGGTGCTGGCGTGGTGGTAGTGTTTTTGGTGTTGATGTTTCATGGTATTGCGCCATTTTGGTTACTAAGTATTAGCGCTGTGCTCGGAGCGTTGACTGTCACAATGATATTGCTGACTTTTGCAAGAAAGCGTTATTTGAATAATGCCCGTTTATTATTGGTAGGGGTTGCTTTTGGTGTCGTTTCAGGTGCGTTAATGACCTGGATGGTTTATTTCAGTACTAGCCTAGACTTGCGTCAGCTAATGTATTGGATGATGGGAAGTTTCAGTGGAATAGATTGGCGGCAGCAATGGTTAGTAGTCGCTTTGTTTCCTTTGATCATTTGGTTGAGCCGGCAAGGAAAAGTACTTAATTTTCTGTCACTGGGGGAAACACAAGCTCAACAGTTGGGTATATCGCTTTATTATTGGCGTAATTTATTTGTATTTGCTGTTGGGTTATTGGTCGGATTAAGTGTTGCACTTGCTGGAACAATCAGCTTTATTGGTTTGGTTATTCCACATATTTTACGTTTATGTGGTCTGACAGATTATAAAACACTACTGCCCGCCTGTGTTCTATCTGGCGGTTGTGGATTATTGCTGGCTGATTTATTTTCTCGCCTTAGCTTGAATAATGCAGAAGTGCCGATTGGCGTTGTGACTGCAACATTGGGTGCGCCGGTATTTATTTGGTTATTATTGAGAGTCAGAGACTGGAGTTAAAAAAGTGGATAATGTGCAAGTGACCAATCAGTTGATGGCTCTCAGTCAAGTATCAGTACGAAACAGATTAATGCCGCTGACAGCGTTGGTGCAACAAGGTGAACAGGTACATCTCATTGGGCCGAATGGTTCAGGAAAAAGTACGTTATTGGCCTGTATGGCCGGTATTTTACCCTATGGTGGTGCAATCAATTTGCAACAAAAATGTCTTAGTCAATATAGTCACTGCCAGTTAGCGCGGCATAGAGCATGGCTTAGCCAGCAAATTTCTTCTGTGCCAATAATGCCGGTTTTTCAATATCTGCAACTGTACTTAGCTGCCCATCTTGTTAATTGTGACAGTGTGTTGTCAGAACTTTGCTCCTTTTTTAAGTTGGGAAAACTTCTGGAGACACCTGTAGGTCATCTATCTGGTGGTGAATGGCAAAGGGTGCGATTAACAGGGTTTTTTTTGCAAGTCTGGCCGACAATCAATTCGGAAGGCAAATTATTGCTCTTGGATGAGCCTACGAATAATCTTGACATCACTCAGGTAGCCGCACTTGATCTATTAATAAAGAAATTTTGTGAACTCGGTGGAACCGTAGTCATGAGTGGTCATGATCTCAATCATAGCTATGATAAAGCTGATCGGATCTGGTTGCTTGCTAATGGAGCACTGGTTGCGAATGGAAAACCGGATGAGGTAATGAAAGAAAATACGCTCTCTAAAGTTTTTGCTGCTGACATCAAATGTGTGCCAGAAAGGACAGATAAGTATTGGCGGGTTTTCTTACCTTAATTATAGTCCCGCCGTATGTGCCTACTGTGAATCTGTACGTACCGTAGATCTATAGTAATTTCCACTTAATTTGTTAAATCATACCTGTGTTTACGATTCGTTAAAATATAGTCATCTAATATATCGTTATATTATGAATGAATTGGACTGTGTTTTATGGATCGTTTTCTTCCATTTTCTCGTCCTGCGATAGGTGATGAAGAAATTCAGGCAGTAGAAAAGGTTCTTCGTTCGGGTTGGATTACAACAGGCCCGCAAAATCATCAATTGGAACAGGACTTTTGCCGCATGTTTGGTTGTAAACATGCGGTTGCATTGGCCTCTGCAACGGCGGGTATGCATCTGACGCTAATGGCGTTGGGAATTGGCCTTGGTGACGAAGTGATTACACCATCTCAAACTTGGGTTTCCACAATAAATATGATCTGCTTGCTTGGTGCTGAACCGATCATGATTGATGTTGATCGTCATACGTTAATGGTCGACGCGCAGGCAGTAAAAAAGGCGATTACTTCCAAAACCAAAGCGATTATTCCTGTTCACTATGCCGGTGCGCCTTGTGATTTAGATGAATTGCGTGGGATTGCTCAAGAGGAGGGTATTCCATTGATTGAAGACGCGGCTCATGCATTAGGAACCCGTTATAAGAGTGAATGGATTGGTGAGCATGGTACTGCGATTTTTTCTTTTCATGCCATAAAAAATGCCACTTGTGCGGAAGGGGGGTTAATTGCTACTGATAATAATGAACTTATTGAACGAATTCGGTGTCTAAAGTTTCATGGATTGGGTATTGATGCTTTTGATCGTCAAATACAAGGCAGGAGACCACAGGCAGAAGTTGTAGAACCGGGTTACAAATATAATTTATCTGATATTCATGCTGCGATTGCTGTTGTGCAATTAAGTAAATTGGAATCAATGAATATTCGCCGTCGGCAAATTGTTGCCCGTTATTCAGCGGCATTAAAAGATTCGCCTTTGCAGATGTTAAGTGTGCCTGATTATGAGCATATGCATGCACATCATCTATTTATGGTGCGGGTTGATAAGGATGTTTGTGGCATTGATCGCGATACGTTAATGGAACGTTTGAAAGAGAAAAATATTGGTACAGGTTTGCATTTCAGGGCTGCGCATACACAAAAATATTATCGGGATCGGTATCCGCAATTGTCATTACCCGAATCAGAATGGAATTCAGTAACACTTTGTTCATTGCCGCTCTTTCCTGATATGAGTGATGACGATGTGGATTATGTTATTGATGTTTTACAAGAAATTATTTCGGAGCACAGATAAGTGTTATTTGAACAAATTAAAAAAGTTTCTGTTGTTATTCCGGTTTATAACGAAGAAGAAAGTTTACCTCTTTTATTGGAAAGAACCTTAGCGGCCTGTAAACAATTGACTCAGGAATATGAACTTATTCTTGTCGATGATGGTAGTAGTGATAGATCTGCGGAAATTCTGATTCAGGCTGCGGAACAGTATGAAAATCATATTGTTGCAATTTTACTTAATCGTAATTATGGTCAGCATTCAGCGATTATGGCGGGGTTTAATCAGGTCAATGGCGATTTAATTATTACGCTCGATGCCGATTTGCAAAATCCGCCAGAGGAGATCCCCCGTCTTGTTAAAACGGCTGAACAAGGTTATGACGTTGTGGGTACTCGCCGGGCTAATCGGCAGGATTCTCTGTTTCGTAAAACAGCCTCAAAACTCATCAATGCATTGATTACTAAGGCAACAGGCCGCTCTATGGGAGATTATGGCTGTATGCTCCGTGCCTATCGCCGCCATATTGTTGAAGCTATGTTACAGTGCCATGAGCGCAGCACCTTTATTCCTATTCTGGCAAACACGTTTGCCCGTAAAACCATTGAGATTGATGTCGCTCATGCCGAGCGTGAATTTGGCGATTCTAAATATAGCTTCATGAAGCTGATTAATCTGATGTATGACTTACTGACCTGCCTGACAACTGCGCCTTTGCGTTTGCTGAGTGTCGTAGGCAGTGTGATTGCAGTTTCTGGTTTTTTGCTGGCTGTATTATTGGTGGTTTTACGTTTGATTTTTGGCGCCATATGGGCAGCAGAAGGGGTATTTACTCTATTTGCCATCCTTTTCATGTTTATTGGCGCGCAGTTCGTCGCGATGGGCTTATTAGGTGAATACATAGGCCGTATCTATAACGATGTTCGGGCGCGCCCACGTTATTTTATTCAAAAAGTGGTCGGAAATAAAAAGACCAACAACAACCAGGAAGAGTACTAAATGAAAGCAATTGTATTTGCCTATCATGATATCGGCTGTATCGGGATCAATGCCTTAACTAAAGCGGGTTTTGATATTCAGGCGGTATTTACCCATACAGATGATCCTAATGAAAACCATTTTTTCTCTTCTGTTGCCCGTTTAAGTGCAGATTTAGGACTACCGGTTTTTGCGCCAGAGAATGTCAACCATCCACTTTGGATTGAACGTATTCGGGAACTGAAACCTGATGTGATTTTCTCTTTTTATTACCGAAATATGCTGAGCGAGGATATTTTATCGCTGGCGAGCACAGGCGCATTTAATCTGCATGGTTCACTGTTGCCAAAATACCGTGGTCGCGCCCCGATTAACTGGGCGATTTTAAATGGTGAAGTGGAAACCGGTGTAACCTTGCATAAAATGGTGTTGAAACCTGATGCAGGGGATATTATTGCTCAACACAAAGTTACTATTGCAGAGACAGATACCGCGTTGGCTTTGCACGGTAAAATTCGTGAAGCAGCGGAAAAACTGCTTAATCAAGCATTACCCCAGATCAAAGCGGGAACTTATCCAGCGATACCGCAAGATGAAAGTCAGGCAACTTACTTTGGGCGCCGTACTGCTGCGGATGGTGAGATTGAATGGAGCAAATCAGCCGCTGAAATTAACAATCTTGTCAGGGCAGTGACTGAGCCATATCCGGGGGCGTTTACTTTCTTGGGTGAACGTAAGATTACTATCTGGCGCGCCTCTCCATTGAATGAGATTCATGATAAACAACCAGGAACGGTATTATCGGTAGATCCGTTAATTATTGCCTGTGGAGAAGGCGCGTTAGAAATTATTAATGGGCAAAGCGAATCAGGGTTATATGTTCAGGGCCATCGTCTGGCGGTAGATATGAGCATGGTGACTGATATCCGTGTTGGTCCAAAGGCAACCGCTCAAATTAGCCACCGGAAACGTGTATTAATTCTCGGTGTAAATGGCTTTATCGGTAATCATCTAACAGAACGTCTATTACGTGATGGCAACTATGATATTTATGGTATGGATATCGGTTCTTCCGCCATTGAGCGTTTTATTGGTAATCCGCGTTTCCACTTCATCGAAGGTGATGTCAATATCCATACTGAATGGATCGAATATCACATTAAAAAGTGTGATGTTGTTTTGCCATTAGTAGCCATTGCGACTCCAATTGAATATACCCGTAATCCGCTGCGTGTATTTGAATTAGATTTTGAAGAGAATCTAAAAATTGTCCGTTATTGCGTTAAATACAATAAACGGATTATTTTCCCATCCACATCAGAAGTTTATGGAATGTGTGATGATAAAGAATTTGATGAAGATGACTCTCGTCTGATCGTTGGTCCGATCAACAAACAGCGTTGGATCTATTCTGTATCAAAACAATTGCTAGATCGTGTTATTTGGGCATATGGTGAGAAAGAAGGACTCAAATTCACACTATTTCGTCCATTTAACTGGATGGGGCCACGTTTGGATAATTTGAACTCCGCGCGTATCGGCAGTTCCAGAGCGATCACACAATTAATATTGAACTTAGTTGAAGGTTCACCGATCAAACTAGTGGATGGTGGTGAACAGAAACGCTGTTTTACTGATATTAATGATGGTATTGAGGCGCTGTTCCGTATTATTGAAAACCGGGATGGGTTATGTGACAGTCAAATTATCAATATTGGCAATCCAACTAATGAAGCCAGTATTCGTCAATTAGCGGAAATATTACTTGATAGCTTTGAAAACCATGAATTGAGAGATCATTTTCCTCCGTTTGCTGGATTTAAAAAGATTGAAAGCGGCAGTTACTACGGAAAAGGTTATCAGGATGTTGAACACCGTAAACCAAGTATTAGAAACGCGGAGCGGTTATTAGGTTGGAAGCCAACCATCGACATGAAACAGACGATAAATGAAACACTGGATTTCTTCTTGCGTGGCGCAGTGGAAGAATTAGGGAAAAATTAATGAAACAAGTTGGCTTGAGAGTTGATGTGGATACCTATCAAGGAACCGTTGAAGGGGTGCCGCAATTACTCAAGATTTTGGCAAAACATCAGATTCAGGCCAGTTTTTTCTTTAGTGTTGGGCCGGATAATATGGGGCGCCATTTGTGGCGTCTTTTACGGCCGAAATTCTTATGGAAAATGTTGAGGTCAAATGCAGCGTCTCTATATGGTCTTGATATTTTACTGGCGGGAACGGCATGGCCGGGTAAGAAGATCGCTAAGGATTTAGGCTATTTGATGAAACAAACTCTGGATGCAGGCCATGAAGTGGGTCTGCATGCTTGGGATCATCAGCGTTGGCAGGCGAAAGTCGACCATTGGTCAGAAGCTCAGTTAACAGAGCAGGTTAAACTGGGGATGGATGCATTGGTACAGGCAATTGGCCAACGGGTAACTTGCTCTGCTGTTGCGGGTTGGCGGGCTGATGAACGCATACTCGCGGTAAAGCAACAGTTTGGTTTTGATTACAACAGCGATTGTCGGGGAACTCATCCATTCAGGCCCATTTTACCTGATGGTACTCTTGGTACTGTGCAAATTCCGGTAACGTTGCCAACTTATGACGAAGTGATAGGAATTCAGGTTAAAGATGAAGATTTTAACCAATTTATCCTTGATAAGATGAAAAACAGCCAGGGAGTTCCGGTATATACCATCCATACGGAAGTTGAAGGGATGTCCAAGTCCACAGAATTTGCAACGCTGTTGGAAATGGTTCATCAGGAAAACATACAATTTTGTGCATTGAGTCATCTGCTGCCTGAAAATATACAGCGACTTCCTGTCGGGAGAATTATTCGTTCCGAATTTCCCGGCAGAGAAGGATGGTTAGGATGCCAACAAGAGGTTTAACTTATCTATGTTAAATAACCGGGCGTGTAAAGTGGGGGCCTTTCTGATGGCTCTTTTTTTTTATCCTCACCTATTTATTACCCCTTAATGGCCGTCTGCTATGGCAGCCTGATGAAACCCGTTACGCAGAAATTAGCCGAGAAATGCTGCAACGAGGGGATTGGATTGTTCCGTATTTGCTGGATATTCGTTATTTTGAAAAACCAGTAGCGGGTTATTGGATTAATAATATTAGCCAATGGATCTTCGGTGATAATAATTTTGCTGTTCGTTTTGGGTCGGTTTTCTGTATTTTTATCAGCGCGATTTTATTATATCGACTTGCTATGATGATGTGGCATAACCGGCATATTGCTTTTGCCGCCAGCCTTATTTACATCTCAATGTTTCTGGTATTTGCCATTGGCACTTATAGCGTACTCGATCCAATGTTTTCTTTATGGATAACGTCTGCCATGATATCTAGCTTCTGGGCGTTAAAAGCCGATTGTAACAAACAGCGGATTATGGCATATCTGGTACTGGGTTTATGCTGTGGTATGGGATTTATGACCAAAGGGTTTCTGGCATTGGCCGTTCCGGTCATTGCGATGTTGCCCATTGTCATTTATCAGAAGCGGGTTCTGCAAATAATATACTTTGGCCCACTTGCTATTATTTCGGCGGTAGCAATCAGTTTGCCGTGGGTGATTGCGGTTGCCCAACGTGAGCCTGACTATTGGCATTATTTCTTCTGGGTTGAGCATATTAAGCGTTTTTCTTCCGATGACGCACAGCATATTGCACCATTCTGGTATTACATACCGATTCTTATTCTTGGTGTGATCCCGTGGTTGGGATTATTACCCGGCGCGGTAATTAAAGGTTGGAAAGAGAGAAAATCCAATCCTGAAATGTTTTTTCTACTTTGCTGGTTTGTCGTACCATTTTTATTTTTCAGTATCGCGAAAGGAAAATTGCCAACCTATATCCTGCCTTGCATGGCGCCATTGGCAATGATGATGGCTAAATTTGGCGTTGATTGCGTAAGAGATGGCAAAATGAAATTGCTGAAGATCAATGGAATGGTTAACGTATTGATTGGTCTGATGGCGGTAATGGTTCTGTTTGCTATGGAAGCAGTAACAAAACACTCTTTATATCAACCATCAGAATGGCCTAAATGGGTTTTAGCGATTGTTGCTTTTGGTATTTGGGGAATTATTGGTTATCTGTGTTTTGCGTTGAATGGAAAATACTGGTTGTGGTCGGCATTTTGTTCCATTGTTGTCAGTTTAGTGATAGGTAATGCGTTGCCTGAGAATACTGTTAATTCTAAATTACCGCAAAGTTTTATTAAGTTACATCATCAGGAACTTGCAGACAGTCGGTACATTCTATCGGAAAGCGTTGGTCTTGCAACCACGGTAGCTTGGGAGATGAAGCGTAGCGATATTTATATGCTTGAGAATTGGGGTGAGTTGGAATATGGGTTGAATTATCCAGATAGCCGATATCGATATATCAGTTATAAAGATTTTCCACAATGGTTAGAGAAAGCGCGTAAAGAAGGACGGGTATCAGTACTCTTTCATTTATATAAAAATGAAAAATTACCTGATTTGCCAAAAGCAGATCACATTAATCGTAATTATCGCTTTGCTATTTTGGTTTATGAGAAGCGACCATGATAAATTTCACTTTATTGTTGCTGGTTAGCTTACTGACATGTGCTGGTCAGCTATGTCAGAAACAGGCTGTGATATGTTGGCAGAGTGATGTTTATCCGCGGGCATCTGCGCTGAAATGGTTGATAGGGGCTGTGATTCTATTGGCTGTTGGCATGTTATTCTGGCTTCGTCTATTGCAGATATTGCCATTAGGAATTGCTTATCCCATGTTAAGTATAAATTTTATTATGGTCACGTTAGCGGGGAAATTTTTCTATCAGGAGAAAGCAGGCAGAAAACATTGGAGTGGAGTTGTATTTATCATGTTGGGAATTTTGCTGATGAGCTTGAATGAATGAAAGGTTATATTTGGGGATTAGTTAGTGTATTACTGGTGACAATAGCCCAGTTATT
The DNA here is from genome assembly GCF_002968995.1 of Photorhabdus hindustanensis. Lineage (NCBI taxonomy): Bacteria > Pseudomonadati > Pseudomonadota > Gammaproteobacteria > Enterobacterales > Morganellaceae > Photorhabdus > Photorhabdus hindustanensis. Next base: position 26,584 of record NZ_PUWT01000067.1, on the reverse strand, counting down.
ACTGAAATGGGGTGTTGTCAATTTACCGGCATTGAATCTTGGTTTGGATTGGTTTGATATTGAGTGGCTGTGGAGTCATCGCCACTCCCTGGTGATGGTAATGGCCGGTCTGGCTGGGTATCTATTATCTATGCTGTGTTGGTTATTCACGCTAAAATATTTACCATTAAATAAAGCCTATCCGTTAATAAGCTTAAGTTATGTATTTGTCTATTTAACGGCGGCTTTATTGCCTTGGTTTAATGAAACCATCACATTATTGAAAACCGCGGGTGTCATTTTCATTTTGTGTGGTGTCTGGTTGATTAGCCGTCCAGAATGAAGAATATTTAGCTGTTTTACTTGAAGTACAACCTTGTTTTTTTATCGAGTGCCGGATAGAGTTAACTTATTCTGCTGATCTTATGAGGAGGGGGGTAATGATAATAAGAACAAAAGAGTTACTATTGTTGCTCAGTCTGTTACTTATTGGCTGTTCCAGCCACGCCCCCAGGACACCGGCGCCTGAGTTAAAAACGGCGCTTTCTGATCCCATCATGGTAATTGCTCAACTTAAGGAGCAGCTTAATCAATGGTATGGTACGCCATATCATTATGGTGGAATGGATCATCGGGGGGTAGATTGTTCTGGTTTTGTTTACCGTACTTTCAGTGACCGGTTTGATATTCAGTTACCTCGCACTACCGATGGACAAATAAAATTAGGCACCCGTATTAATAAAAGCGATTTAATGCCGGGTGATTTGGTCTTTTTCAGAACAGGTAGTGGCGAACATGGGTTACATGTTGGTATTTATGATGCCAATAATCAGTTTATTCATGCATCGACTCATAAAGGTGTTATTCGTTCATCTATGAATAATGTTTACTGGAAAAAAGCTTTTTGGCAAGCCCGTAGAATTTAAGGTATATTCGTTAAGGAAGCTTAGAAATAAATAACCAACTCCTTAACATATAGGGAACTGGTTAGAACATCTATCATAGAACTATTTTGTTATTTCTGTTGTAGTGTTATTATAACTTGTAGTAATTAGATGCAATATATATTTTCAGTAAATTTTTTATTCAAAAATAAAATATCATCAATGATAAATACAATAAAAAACATTTTTATTTTTTATGATAAAAAAGACCTGAACATTATTTATCAAGCCGGCTTGTTTTTATGAGTTATATTTTTATTTGCTATATTATACTAATAAGTGTATTTTTCAACATGAAATATAATTAACTGATTTGTGAAGAACAATATCAGATTATATTTTAAATTAGAAACAGAAAATTAATATTTAAAACAGTTTTGCATTCGCGCACCATAAATATGATTAATTAATCAGATGACTTTTATCTGCCAGAAATTAATTATATTTTGGTGAGGAGAACAGACCTAATAACTTAAATCATATTAAGAGGAAAACTGATGACAAATAAACAACCTTATTTACCGGAAATAAAATATTCTCCGTGGGCGCCCAATGATGCGCCATTATTTATCATACTTGGGCAATCCAACAGTTATGGTCATGGAACACAATTACCACAAGGTGAAAAAATTACACAAGGTTTAAAAAACGTATTTACATTATCTCAGCCAGAAGTTTACAGCATTGACTTTCCCGCAATTAACTGGACAGGGCTGACTAGCTTTGGTAATGCCAATATTGGCACTCCTATCGGTTTACCTATTGGCAATCAGGATCACCCAGTCAATGTCGCCAACCGTTTTGCCAAACTTTGGCAAGGCCACATTAACCGGGGTAATGCGCTTAATTTACCTGATCTTTATGTCATTTTAATGGGGTGGGGCGGGCAGGGCATGTATCTGGATAATCTGCCGAATAACCGTTGGGCTCCTGAGCGAAATCCCTGCGATGTCGAATCGCTCTATCCGCGTGCGATCAGAACCTTGCGCATGGCGGTCGAATCACTGCGTAAACTAGGCAAAAATCCTCGTATTTTGGCTGTTCATTGGAACCAGTGGGAAGCAGAAACCGAAAGTTTATTGGCGGCACAGGCATCAGAGCAGAATTTTACCCGCATCATTACTGGTATCAGTGATGCTTTGGGTTCTCGCTGTATACCGTGGAGATTGTATTATCCACTTTCGGTTGTATTTGAACCTATTAACACTCGTTATGTACTTGAAGCAATTAACAATGTTATCGCTGATGCTCCCCAATATCGAACGCTAATTGATGCACGGAATTCTCCTGACTATACCGGAAAGGCGCCGGAGTTTGGTGTTTTTCTGCCTGATAGTATTCATTATGATGACAAAACCCAGATATGGTTTGCCCAACAGGAATGGGAATTGATTTTATCTGGTTATAAAGGGGTTCAATTACCGCAGGATTAATTATCTGAGGGAGACTAAGATGGCGGCCGAGGCCGTCGTCATCTATTATCAGGTAGAAAATAATACATTCTTGGATGTTCATATTGTGCCTTTTCGACATACATATTAATGAACGTCTATTTTTTATGCCATAATGGCACCATGTTTATATGGATTAAAAATGCAGATGAAATCATGGCTACTAATACAGAACGTAAAGAGACTCGTTTAGTTGCAAGAATTTCCACAGAGATTCAAGAGATCATACAAATAGCGACTGAACAAACTGAAACCTTACATCTTTCGATGAAGGGGGCTGATGCTTTGTTGGCAGCTTTGGAAAATCCGCCAAAAGCAAACTCTAAGCTACTTAAAGCCGCAAAGCACTATAAAGATAGGGTGAATGTCTATAATCCTTGAAGAAATCATCTAGTAACTTTCTTAAACCCTACAATATTCAAAGCAAATCAAAATTGCCGCCTATAATACTGACGGCAATCTTTGGAGAGTTATTGAAATATTATTCCCAGTTGACAATAACTTTTCCGGTTTGGCCAGATACAGGTACTGTTCCACCACTTGCAACTCTCAGAGCATAAAAGAATTGCTGTGCCGGGTCTCTATTATTGAATGCGGTAGTCGTCATTCTTTGAATGCGTGATACATCCAGGCAACTGTTGGTATCTCCGTGGCAAAGATAAACGGATAGTCCTTGAGTATTAGCAGGCCATCCAGCAACGCTCCAAACCCAAGATACTTCAGTAATACTACCCGTCGTTGGTGTAGGTCCAACAATAGGAAGATAGGCAATTTCCGTGAAGTTTCTGGAATATATCGTTGGTAGAGTAATCGAAGATGTATAGCTCCAGCTTGTCGTGAATCCTGTTTGTGGGAACATTGTTAACAATAATGCACTGCTGATGCCACAGAGGGTTGTGAGCACTTTCTTTTTCAATTTCATAATTGCTCCCGATAACTTAATGTTTTCTGTTGCGAGGGCCGGGATGTCTCCTGCGATCTCACACTTTTCGCCACCTAAACCATAAGTGAGGATAGATAAAATACATTAGATGACTTTATTAATTGAGGTATTTTTTCCTCGAGTTGTCAATGAAAAATGGGAATTTAAATTAAATTTATCTAATGAATTAATGAAATGAAGCCAGAGTTGGAAGACTATTTAGCAGACTATATTGATATTCAAAGCAAATCAGAATTGCCGCCTGTAACGCTGACGGCAATCTTTGGAGGATAATAGAAAAGTTATTGCCAAGTGACAGTAATTTCTCCAGTCTTACCTTCTATTGGCATTATGTTGCCGTCTCCAACTCTTAAAGCGAAAAGGAACTGTTGTGCTGGGCTTCTGTTATTGAATGCGGTAGTTCCACCACTTGTCTCGCGTGATATGTCGAGGCAGCTATTGGTATTTCCCTGACAAAGATAAACCGACAAATTTTTAGGCCATCCATCAACTCTCCAAGCCCAAGTTACAAGGTTAATTTTTCCTGTTGCAGGTGGAGATCCGACAATAGGAACGTTAGCAATTTGTGTGAAATGTTTGTAATGCAGCGTGGGTAGAACAACCGAAGATTGATAGTTTGCCGCGAATGCGGATTGTGAAAACATCGTTAACAATAATGCACTGCTGACGCTACAAAGGGTTGTGAGCACTTTCTTTTTCAGTTTCATAATTGCTCCTGGTAACTTGATATTTTCTATTGTGCGATCTTGGATATATCCTGAAATTTCGCACCGTTTGCCACCGACGTTATATTTAGAAAGCCATACTGATATTCAAGATTGGTCAGAATTGCCGTCTATAGCGCTGACGGCAATCTTTGGAGAGTTATTGAAAAGTTATTGCCAACTGACAGTAATTTCTCCGGTTTGACCTGCTATTGGCATAACGTTACCGTTTCCAACACTTAAGGCGAAAAGGAACTGCTGGGCTGGGCTTCTATTATTAAATGCGGCTGTCGACATTCTTCGCGTGCGTGATATATCTACGCAACTGCTGGTATCTCCCTGACAAAGATAAACCGATAAATTCTTAGGCCATCCAACAACGTTCCAAGTCCAAGATACATTGGTAATCTTTCCTGTTGCAGGGGGAGAACCGACAATAGGAACGTTAACCGTTTCTAAGAAATTTTTGGAATACAGTGTGGGCAGAACAACTGAAGAGTGATAGCTGCCACTTGCCGCAGCTGTCTGTGAGAGCATAGTTAATAATAAAGCGCTACCAATCCCAAAGATTTTTTTCAATTTCATGGTTGTTATCCTGATAATTTAATTTCTTCATATTGATGAGATCTTGGATATGTCTTTCGATCTCGCTCCCTTTTGCTTCCTCAATTTCATAACAACACCCACCATGTACTAAAGGTGGTAGCATCAATTTGGGTGCATTAACCCTATTACGTCAATGGGTAATGTTGATTTTTGTTAAATAACTCTAATTAATTTTTGGCATCTGATGTTTTTGTCTTTTATTCAGACGGCAATCTTTTACAACAGGATCTCCCCATGATATAAAACCTGCTAAGCAACCCAGTGGAGTCAGTAATACGTTTAATGGATGCCAAAAACGATGAATAAATCAGACATGACAATCACGACTTCCCCATGTCAGGAAGCATTGATTCACATGGAAAATATTTGTCGATCTTATCGTATGGGGGAAAAATATTACCCAGTGCTTGATAAAATATCATTCACTATCATGCGCGGACAAAGTTGTGCGATTGTCGGCGCTTCCGGCTCGGGTAAAAGTACTCTACTCAATATTCTTGGTTTACTGGATCAACCCACTTCTGGCTATTTTCAGTTTAGGGACGTTAATATAACAAATGTTACTCCTAATGAACGGGCGAAAATAAGAAATCAGGAAATTGGTTTCGTGTTTCAGAGTTTCAATTTACTTCCCAGAATGCAGGCGTTAGATAATGTCGCGCTACCACTATTATATCGCGGATATTCTCGTTCTCTAGCTCGGCAGGAGGCGAAATACCAGCTTGAGTTGGTTGGTCTGGCTGGCCGTATTTACCATCGTCCGGCTGATCTCTCCGGGGGACAGCGGCAACGTGTCGCCATTGCCAGAGCCTTGGTCGGTAAGCCTTCTCTGATTCTGGCGGATGAACCGACAGGCAATCTCGATAGTGCGACGGCACGAGATATCATGGCGCTTCTGCTGTCATTGAACCGTGAGCAAGGGGTTACGTTGGTCATGGTTACGCATGATGAAGCCATAGCCAAAAACATGCAGCGCTGTCTCTATGTTAACAACGGGCGGCTTTCCGAAACCGATCTGTGGCTGGGTAGCCCTAATGCTTAATGTGAATTCTGGTCGCTATGGTTTTTCCTTCACGCAAGCCCTGCGAGAATCACTGGGTAGCCTGCGCCTGTTAGGCAGGCGCTCCTTGCTTGCTTTGCTTGGTATTGCAGTCGGATGTGCTTCGGTCATTGCACTTCTAAACATCGGTCATAACGCTGTTAATGAAGCTATCAGCACTTTTAAAAGTATGGGAAGCAATATTTTGGTTGCTCATTTTGCTTTCATTCCCGGCGTTGATGTCAAACCCGCGCCCTCTACGCTGGATACTCAGGCGCTGACTCGTACAATACCGACTATCACACATGCTGCGCCCATCACGTTATATTCGACTCGTGTACGCTTTCACGGGCAAGGGGTCGATACGAATATTACCGGTACATCCTCTGATCTGGCTGCGGTGCTGGATTTACAGATCGAGCAGGGGCGTTTCCTATCGGACTATGATCGCCAAACAACCTATGCCGTGCTTGGCGCGGATATTGCCAAACAATTAAAAGTAGCCAATCAACCTATTCGAGTAGGCAGTCAATTGCAAATTGGGGAATATCTGTTTGAAGTGATAGGCATTCTTGCGGCTCAGGGGCCGAACCCTTTACTCCCCGGCTCTATTGATCATTCCATCATACTGCCCATTGAAGCAATGCGACGGTTGCGGTCTGCGCCAGAAGTTGGCAGCGTCATTGCCAGAGCGCGTGACACAACAACGCTAAGCAGTGATGCGGTGTCGTTACGTGACTACCTTGTTTCATTATCAAAAGGTCGTCGTGTCGAAGTTGAGATCCCGAAACAATTGCTTGATGGATTGACGCGTCAGGCAAGGACATTCTCCTATTTGCTCGCGGGTTTAGGGGGAATTTCGTTGCTGGTGGGAGGAGTGGGCGTGATGAATGTCATGCTGATGAATGTTTCGGAACGCAGGCGTGAAATTGGTGTTCGTATGGCTTTGGGCGCTCGGCCTGTTGATATTGGTATGCTGTTTATGTTGGAGGCTGCCATTCTGTCCATTGCCGGCGCAATGATTGGTTCATTGTTGGGGGTTGCGGCAGGATACCTATTTGTAAAATTTTCGGGCTGGGTATTTACGTTATCCCTATTCTCTTTGCCTCTGGGTATCGCCAGTTCATTAGTGATCGGCCTGTTTTTCGGTATCAATCCGGCATTAGCGGCGGCCAGATTACAACCTGTAGAGGCGCTTCGTGATGATTAGCCAAGTTTTTCAACGTGTTATTGGCATCATCATTGCCCTGATAATAGCCGCGTCCGTCAAACAGGCTTTAGCGGAGCCGTTGAATCCATCACAGGCAACCATGCCTGCGACGAAGACAATTTCGCTTAATCAGCAAACCATTGGTCTGACGCTCAGTGATGCAATCTATTTAGGGTTACGAAACAATCGTTCGATTCGCAGCGCTTATCTGGATCGGATTGCGCAGAAATTCGATTTACGCGTTGCTGAGGACCGTTTTACGCCTAAGTTGCTGATTAATAGCCGTTATACCGCTACCCGTAATCAGAGCGATCGTTATCGCCAAAGTGAGATTACCCCCACCTCTACGCTGCTTGGAGAATATGGCGCTCGATTTAGTTTGTCTTGGACAAATCGGACGACGTGGGCAGACAATGCGGGTCGTAGCCGTAATGATGGTGTTTCATTCTCGGTTATTCAGCCTCTGCTGCGTGGCGCCGGCAAAGATATAGCTACAGCGCCTGTGCGCCTCGCTCAATTGATGGAGCAGACAAATCGTTTGAACCTAAAAGCGACGGTATCCCAGACTATCACGCAAATTATTATGGCTTACCGTGAATTGTTGCGTGCTCAAGAACAATTACAAATCGCCCGTGATGCTCTGGAGCGTTCGCGTCAACTGTTGGAAGTTAACAAAGCGATGATCTCCGCGGGCAGAATGGCTGCTTTTGAGGTTGTCCAGACCGAGGCTGACGTTGCAATGCAGGAACTGGCTGCGGAGGAAGCGGCTAATCAATTGGATACCAGTCGTTTGGAACTACTGCGTTTGCTTGCCTTAGACTTACAAACTCAGGTGAAGGCGACTGATAGATTGGAAGCTAAACGCGTAGATATTAACCTGCTACAGGCGCAGAATTTAGCACAAGAGCAGCAGCCATCGTATCTTACTCAATTGATTACTGCGGAACAGGCTGCAATTAACCTGACAGTTGCCCGTAACGAACGCTTATGGGATGTCTCTTTGGTTGGTGGAGCCAGCCAGATACGAGATCGAACAGGGTCAAATAGTTCCCGTAATTGGGAAAATTACGCCGGTGTTCAGGTAGAGATACCCATTGGTGATTTGAGTCAGCGTCAGGCGGAAGTGCGGGCGCGGGTTGATGTTCAGAATCAGGACATTCGTCTTGCTGAGGCGAAACAGTCACTGGAACGTAATGTGGGTAATGCGGTGCGCGATATTGGCACGCGTTGGCGTCAATATGAGATCGCACAACGTGCCAGGGATCTCTCCTTGCGCAAGCTAGAAATTGAACGTGAAAAATTGACGGTGGGCCGCTCCAGCAACTTTCAAGTATTGAGCTTTGAAACCGATTTGCGCAATGCCGAGAATGTTCGTCTCAATGCGTTGATCACCTACTTAAATGCACAAGCGGAGTTGGACGAAACATTGGGCACCACATTAGGGAGTTGGGATATTGCGCTTAACGACTAATATCAAGGGACTTGCTCGTTCCAAATATAAAACTCGTTGGCTGATGACACTTGCTGTTGCATTAGTCGTTGGGGCTACCATTGCTTATATTTTCCTCTCTTCCTCAACGGATACATCATCACCGCAGCGGTGGGTACATGTTGAACCTCAATTACTGGAAAATCGTCTTGGGTTAGTTGGCCGCATTCAGGCAGCGACCAGTTTGACGGTCGCGGCGCCATTTGATGGCGTTATTGCCGAAGTGATGGTAACTGAAGGCCAGCGCGTTAAGCGCGGGCAACCGCTGTTGAGTCTTGATACAACACAGTTGGACATTCAGTTGCGGCAGGCGCTCACGGAACTGTTGAAAGCCCAGAAAACCGTACAAGATTTGGTGGGGTGGGAGAACAGCCCGGATGTCGCTAGGGTACGTAGAACGTTAACCAATGCGCAGTTAAGTTTGAGCGATACCGAACGCAAGTTAATTGATACTCGGGCTTTGTTCGAGCGTGGCATTGTTCCCCGTATGGAGGTTGATACGCTGGAGCAGCAGGTCAGAGTCCAACAGCTTGATTTGGCTGCCGCTAAGACGGAACTGAGTATTGTTCTTGATAAGGGCGCTGGGGAGAATCGCCAAATTGCTGATATGGAATTAGCGAATGCCCAATCGCGTCATCGAGCGCTTCAAGCCCAGCAAGCGCAACGTGAATTGATTTCTCCTTTTGATGGCATTGTTATTCGCCCTCAGGTACCGGAATCAGATAAGGGAATCTTTATTCAAAAGGGGACACGTGTCACTCAGGGAACACCTCTGTTAGGAGTGATTAATTTGGAACAAATTCAGGCGGTGGCGCGTATTGAGGAGGCCGACCTTCATCAAGTATATGAAGGAATGCCGGTTGAGATCACCGGTGATGGTTTTGCCGGGCTAGCTCTGCGGGGGAAAATTAAGACAATTGGTGTACAGGGGAATTCAAAGGAAATGCAGGGAGCGGGTGTGACCTATGATCTATTAGTGGCGATTGATCCTTTGACTTCTGAACAGCGGCAGCGTATCCGGCTGAATATGAGTGCGAAACTGGCTATTGTCACCTATCGCAATGAACGTGGATTGGCCGTGCCAGCGGAGGCATTACATATCGGCTCTGATGGACGAACTTTCGTTAACTATCGCCGTGAATTAAACGCACAAACTCAGCAAATTATAGTGACGCCGGGGCATGCCGTTCCTCAAGGCGTAGAGGTGAGCGGGTTGGAAGCTGGCTATATTGAAATCCCCGTACAGTGATGACTAATTCGAATTAAGTGCAGACATAATCAATTATATCCCGTTTGCCGTTGACAATAGTCTACGGTGCTGGATATGGCTTTGCTGTTTTTCGGTAGACAAAATGTGCTCTCGATAATACTTTCTTGATTTTTTGATATAGATCAAATTTCATATTTGCGCTGATGAGAATATATTACTTTAATTAGATATTAATTGGCATAGACTTTTTCTAACAGCAAACATGAATATATAGCTATTCAAAATATTAATTAAATAATGAAACTTTGAGGTAGACATTATGAGTATTATTCGTCATTCGCTATCGGTTATTTCATTCGTCGCTCTGATTCATCTATCTGGACATGCATACGCATTTGGTTTGCCTGAAAATAATATCCCAACTTCTCATGATCCAGCTTGTTGGACCGTCTCGAATCAAATTCAATTTGATCGATTGATGAAAGAGATGGAATCAGTTGATGGCGATTCTGAGAGAGAAAAGAGAGAAATTGTGCGGCAGATAGGGAAATATGCTACTCCGAAAAAAATCCATATAGATGTTAAGGTAATTCAGGAAAAACCGGGGGATAAGATTAAACTCGATGCCAGCGGCTCTACGGTACCCAGTGGAAATATCGGATATAATTGGAATAAAAAAGGGCCAGACCAAGTTATCATTGAAGTCGCTCCAGGTAGTTCAAGGACTTATTATCAACAGAGTGTTCAAATTATTGATAAAACCTGTGGGATTTATAATGCAACGATGATTAATGTACATTCAAAATAGTGATTGCTACTAATTATTAAATATCGTTATTTTCTCATCAATACGTTAATTAATTCTTGACGAATATTATATTTGTTTAATTAAATAATATCTGTGTTTGAATTGAGGATTTTCATTCAAATCATGAGGTTTTATTTATATAAATATTCGTCTTTTATCAGGTTTTATTATTCTCTATCAGACAAAAAGCGTTGTGCGAAATACACGGAATTATCTTTCCAGTAAGAGTATATCCGGGAATTTATCTATGTACTCTAGGTACATATACTATCATTAATATTAAGGATTTATAATCATGTCCACAAGAACACATAGCGGTAAGGTAAATTTTCATAGTTATATTGAAAGCGGGGTTGATACTCGCACGGGGACTTTTTCTTCAAATATATGTCTCTCAAGCCTCATAGAAACTCAATTTGATATTCGACTTCTCTATTCACCATTAAATCAGAAAAATGTTGGGCTAGGAAAGGGATGGCGAATCCCAGTGACAGTCTATAATGAAGACAAAAAACTGCTTGCTCTGGCTGATGGTAGATTATTTCATGTGGCTGAGAAAAAAGGCGCTCTCATATTAGAAGGGGGTATTGGTGATGTGTTCTTTGAGAAAATAGATAAATTCTATAAAGTCACTTATCGTAACACTGGGATGATTGAATTACTTAAAATAAGTGATTTTAGTGATAACAAACCTTGTGTATTTCGTAGTTCGTCTTTGGGGGAAATATTAGAATTTAATTGGCATAAAGAGGGTAAAGAAGTTAAATTAACCGGTATAAACAGATATACCGATACGCAAGAGATAAAGAAATCATTGGTCACTATTTCCTATTCAAACGAAAAAGTGTCCCTGCTAGTTTTCCCTGATAGTAATGAAAAAAAGGAATTTAACCTGACTATAAATAATAGTCTCCTGACTGGAATAGAAAATGCTTCATTCAGCACACCATTAAAATGGAAATTATCCTACACTGAATTGTCAAATAAGAGTTCAGAGAAGACAGCTTATCTTACAGAAATTGTTTCTCCGCTAAATAAGATAGAAACCGTTTCATATGAAGACGATGGTCGTAATAGCTTTAAAGTCTGTTTTCATAAGATTGCAGACGGAACGGGAAAAAGTGAAGCTATTTGTACATATTATAGTTATGAAGTGAGTTATAATTCATATTATGATGGTAATAACGATAATATGCTCTCTTATGGTTACTCAATTGGTTCTCCATTGGGTTCCCCTATGTATATCACCACAGTTCAAAAGCAAAAACATAACTATTCACGTTTATATAGTAAAACAATTTATATTTACAATGCTCTTTATCTTGAAGAGTTTAATTGTGATATTATTGGTTCCTATGATGAGAATATGAAACATGATAGAGACTCGATACAATATTATGATCCTATGTTGAGACGTGGAAGTAATATAGAAACTTATCTTAATGACCCAGGTATTATTAAGGCCAACATCAGTAAATATCTGGCAATTAAAGATAAGCCGTTTTCAGAGCAACCAGAATTTTTCTCTTTAAAGAAAGAAGAAAAAACAGTCTATTTTGAGTATAAAGATAATAGTAATTCATTGAAAAATATAGGAAATAGTGACATAAATAGGAAGGTGAAACTAGGAAAAATAGAGATAATAGAAACTGGAGTAACATTAAAATCGATAGAAAATAATACTATTGATTCTGTCTCAATATTAACAACCCGATTTGAATATGATAATGAGGGGCGCATTATAAAGAAAGAGCATCCCGATGGTAGTATTGATAATTATAGTTATTTTAAAGGAAAGACACTGCTTTTGGAGACGGAAAAGCATATCCCCTCCTCTAATAAAGGTAATGAGAAAACGTATATAAAGAAATATATTTATGATAGTTTTCCGGTGAAAGAGAAGAAAGGCTTTCCTGTTAATCTTGGTAATTGTGATTTAATGGCGTGTATGTTGATGCAACATACAGATGATAAATCTGGTGTAGCCACATACGAAATTAATCGGGCATTTTATATAAATAATCCTTCTCATTTTAATCATGGAAAATTGGAAAAATCAATTGATTATCTGATTAATGATAAGCTGTTATTGGGCAATGTTAAATCTTCCTCTGAAATTGATAATTTAGTCAGTAAAGATGCAAAAATTAACGCTGTATCATATAAATATTCATTTTATGAGGGTAACCTCAAAGCAGTGATGACGTTTACCGGGCATGATGGAAAAAACTCTATGACTGAAAAAGTGATTTCTATTCAGACGGGTTTAACGTTAAGTGAAAAAGATAAATATGAAAATATATCTGAATATGAATGGGATGCGTTATCAAGACTGAAAAAGATCAAAAATAATCCTAAAAAGGAATTTAGTACAACAGAAAGCTATGATCATGGGATTATTATAAATGATGATTATACTACGGTTTTTAAAGAGAAAGTCGATAATGCCAGATTTGCAGGATATATCATGCATACTAATGCACAAGGTGTGAAAGTTCTGACTGGTCATGATGTATTTAATCGAGAGGTACAGATATGGAAATCTTCCCCAGAGAAAGGTCAGAATAAGTGGCTGTTGGTGTGTGATAAACAATATGATGAAAATTTCCTTGTTACGGTTGAAAAGAGATTTGATTTATTACCAGACGTAAAATCAGGGGATATTATTGTCACTGAGGATATTTACAGAACCTATTATATTTCACCATTCTGTTATTTCAATTTACATAGACGTCATGATCAACAATTCGATATAACGTATACTTTCATCAATGAGGTCAAGAAAACACGGAAAACTATTTATATTGACTCAATTAATATTGATGATAAACATGAAGTGACCGAAGATTATATTCTATCGTTGTTGAAAAAATATCAGAGATCATCATTTGTCCGTTATGACTCTACTAGTTTTGACTCTCTTAATTATAATTACCCAATACAAGAGAATAACAAGGATGATGAATCAAGACTTTGTATACCGGCTATTATGCTGAAATCAGGGAAAGATATTGCGTGGTTTACCGAAGAAACTTTCGATAGTCATGGCAATGTGATTAAGAATAACCGATATACATTGGATTCTGAGGTTAAGGATGAAAAAAACAAGAGTTACGCTTTTAAACTTAAGATTGAAGATGATGAAATTGAGGATGAAGATGAGATTGTCAGGAAATTAATTCTATCACCAATATTATATTCTGCTACAGAGCATCAATATGGTACCAATAATAAGCTTATTTCGTTGACTGATGAAATAGGAAACAAAACAGATTTTATTTATGATATCTACCACCGTGTAATAGAGGTTATACAACCGAATGGTGTGAAAATTAATAAACAATATGCTCCCCATACAGATAAGGAACTTGTCACAAAAATTAGTATCACCAATGCGAATAAAACATTTATTCCTGGCAGTCAAAAATTTGACTCTCTTGAGCGTTTGATTGAGGTAAATAATGGTGGTCGTATTCAGAAATATACTTATAAAGATTTATCTCCAGTTCCAGATACAATGATCAAACCGGATGGAACGATATTGCAATATCAAAATATCCATGAGCTTGGTGATGTGATTAAATCAATTAAAGGTGGTAATATTGACCACCAATTTGATTATGACAAAACAACCGGTCAGCTTAAGTGTTACAAAGATCAAAGTGGCTATATTAGCCAATTAACTTATGATGGTCTGGGTAATATTACTGGGGAAAACATTACTCCTATTGCAGAAGGTGTTGAGCAATCCTTATCTCAAACATTTTCTGTAGGCGATAAATGTATTGAACATAATGATATTACTGGTAAGAAACAGAGACATTTTTATAATGTACAAGGGAAACTTATTAAAGTCGTTGATGATGATATCGAGACTGAGATGGAATATGCAGCCTTTGATCGATTGGTGCGCCAAAGTGTATTAAATAAACGTGATCAGACTAAATTAGTGATGGAATTTGGTTATGATATATTTGGTCGTGAAATTTCCCGCACGATAACCCCATCAGGACAGGCTGATAAGACGTTGACTATGACACAACGTTGGCATAAAAACGACCAGTTGGCATCACGTATGATATGTAATGGCACAATCGTACTGCGCGATGAAACCTTCAAATATAATTCACTCAACATGTTGGTGGAATATATTTGTACCGGCGATGAATTACCCCTTGATGGCTATGGGAAACCTATTTCCAAGTTGACATTGAGTTATGATGCGTTAGGCAATATTACCCAATGCATAACCCAATTTAATAGTGAACAGGATGAGGCTCGTTTTATCTATTCAAGTCCTCACGATCCCTGCCAATTGACGGAAGTTAGGCATACTCACAAAGATTATCCTGTGTTGATAACGTTGGAATACGATGCGAATGGTTGTATGACGAAGAACGAACAAGGTCAAACTCTGACTTATGATGCGCTTAATCGGTTAAAAACATTAAAAGCCGGGGAAGACATTTATCTCTATCACTATGATCCCCAAGGTAAACTGGTATCCCGCAGTAAGCTTGAAACCCGTAGAGAATGGTATTATCAACAGAATGCCAATTATCCGTTGTTGAGTAATGAGCTGACCGGGGAACTCAAAACTCGGGTGTCGCGTGTTTCAGAGCAGATTACCGGCATCATTATTTCTGGCCAGAAAGATGGCAAGCAGCAAGACGATGTATTGCTCATTGGTGCAGATGAAATGAACTCACCAATATTAACGCTGAATAAGGAAGGGAAAAGCAGTTTACTCAGCTATAGCCCGTTTGGTTCTTCCGCTACACCAATGATTATCGGATTTACCGGACAGATGGTCGATGATGTTAGCGGTGTTTATCATTTGGGTGAACGGCAATACAGTCCTTGTCTGTTCCGTTTTACAACACCTGACAGTTGGAGTCCCTTTGGTGACGGTGGGCCAAATAGTTATGCCTATATCGACCCAATTAATTGCCGTGATCCGCAAGGTCATATTTCCTGGGGAGGGATATTTGGGATTATTTTTGGTGTCATTACCGTTGTCGTTGGTGTTGTGACACTCGGTGCAGGATTGGCCGCAATGGCTGCCGCGGGTATGACTTTAGCTGTAGGCTTATCGGTCATCGGCGGTGTAGCAACCGTTGCTTCTGGCGGATTTGCCATTGCTGCTGGTGCAATTATGGATACCAACCCTGAACTTGCAGAAACATTCAGTTGGGTTGCATTTGGCCTTGGTGTTGTGGGCATGTGTGCGACTATGGGTGCAGGGTTTGCACAAGGGGCGGGAGCGACAATGATGAGGTCAGTCAGTTCGAATGCGCCCAGAATTGGCAGAATGGGGGGAAGGTATGTTGTACAAGAGAGAGTGTTAGGTAGTGTTTCCAGGGAATTATTAGGTCCTGTGACAAGCCGCTCAGGTGTGGCAATGGAAAGCCATTTTATGCTGACAGGTACGAGAATGGGAGGAGGAACTGCTGCTTCGATGATAGGGAGTGGACCAAGTGTGGGCAGTACGCTGTTTCTGGATATGCTCGGCAGTATTGCTGCTTCTGCCCCAGCCAGAATGATAGGGCTTACTGTAGGCATGGAGGCATTACTGGGATTGGGGCTGGCGGGATTCTGGCACTCAAAAAAGAGTAAATAGACCTAACTTATAGAAGGTAATAATTAAAACAAGCGTGCTGCTTAAAGGCAGTGCGCTTTGGCCTTGCTGTTAGACTAGGCAAAACCGCAGGTTATTGGCGGATTGCGAATGTTTTCCGTTATCAAATTATGGTTTTTTTAATTATCAAGCCGTTATTAATTCCTTAAGGTCAGAGTATTTGTCAATTTTATGACGGAGAACCTCTTACTCTTTTAAATAAGTTCTGCAAAGTGGTCTATATTAATAGGGACATAAAGTGGAAATTTGCTTTATGGGGTTGAACATATATTGTACGCAAAAATAAATTATAGAAAAGAAAGTTGTATTGAAACGCAGTAAGCCATTCCAAACAACATATAAGGAGAGTATCTAACATGTTAGTACGCAAATCGTTGTTGGCCCTGTTTGCAACTGCTTCCTTAACTGCCGCAGGTATTGCTTATGCAGGCCCGCCTGTAACAGTTACATTTAAGCATCTTGGTGCGCCTGGTAGCGCGGATGCTGTTTATACCGTTGTTACTAATAATGAAGTCGGTACCTATGTCAATGCGAAACCTCAGCCTAGAGCTAGCGTAAGGCAAGGTGAGTTTGATTTCTATAAGGTTGAAAGCCCGATTTCACCTGATGGAAATTATGCGATTGTACGATATAAAATTGGAAATAAGACTTGCGTTTTTTCGACTACTTTCGTTAACACATACGTCAATGGTGTTAAAATTCCAAAATGGAATAAAGGAGCAACGCCGAGTGGAGGCGCTGTTTGTAATGCAACCATTACTTATACTAATTTTCTTACCTACGAATGGTCAGTTGAATTCACGATGAAGTAGCAGAGGCGAGCCAGATACTTTATGGGATAATCTGGCTCATCATATTTTTCACTTGGTTTATTGAGAGTGAGATCATATTTTTTCAGTTAATTAATCTTTCCGTTGCATAATTGATGATAACAAGATCCTTAAAAAGAACTTGTTACTATTATCAAAAGCCTGTGAATTTATTGAAAAATGTGTCAAAGAACATAGTGGTATGACATTATTATTCCTATGTGATACATATGTGATAGGAATCATAAAAATCATAAAAACAACTTTAGGGTATTGTGTAGTTCCCTTTGTTGGTGTTTATTTATTTTAGGGAAAAATTTTCTAAAAATGGACTGCGATTTTATTAGTTTTTATTTTAATAAGTTAAACACTAAGGGTCTGGTTTATATATGGAAAAGCGAGCGAAAGGTATAGAGCTACAACAAGCTATTCAAAAAAAAGCTCAATTGTGTAAATACACGCTTGATAAATATCAAATATCTGTCGTCGAGAATATGGTATGTTTAATTAATACGATGCTTCGTCGCTTTTGGTTTAAACGTCCCTGTGTAAAGGGAATTTATATTTGGGGCCCGGTAGGAAGAGGGAAGAGTTTCATACTAGATGCTTTTTTCGAGGCGGCGCCTATAAAAAATAAACGTAGAGTCCATTTCCACCATTTCTTTCGTGAACTTCATCAATTAATGAACCTTCAAGCAGGAAAAAAGGATTTAATGGAAGCAACTTTACATACTCAGCTACAAAACTGCCAATTATTATGTTTCGATGAATTTCATCTGCATGATATTGGAGACGCAATGCTTATTAGCCGGCTTTTAAATTTTATCTTTCAGCGTGGTATAGTCTTGATAACGACTTCAAATTATCCCCCTAATGATTTACTGGCAAACCCCCTTTATCATGAGCGCTTTTTACCTGCTATTCAGCTAATTGAAAAAAATATGAAGATAGTTTCGATGGAGGGAGAAATTGATTATCGATGTCTGGTTGGCAATGATGTCGATCCTTTTTGCCAAGGTGCTTATGTTTGGCCTGGGAATGAAGAACAACGTATTAAGCTGTCTTTGCCAGAACGCCTTATGTCTACTATAGATCTAAAAGTTGGCTACCGTATATTGTCTGTATTATCTGCTGCCAATGGCATAATTCATTTGACTTTCCAAGATCTGTGCAGCAGTCCGACAGCGGTTATGGACTACCTGGCTTTAAGTGAACGCTATCAATGCTGGATTATTGAGGATATTCCTGAATTAGGTCAGGTTTCCTGTGCCGCTCAACAACGTTTTATTAATGTGGTCGATGTGCTTTATGACCAACGCTGTCAGCTTTATTTAATCGGTTGTCGCCCACTGGATGATAAAATGTTTGATGGTGTTGAACTGGCAGATATTTCGCGTACACGCAGCCGCCTTAGTCAATTGAAACAATATGGTTTGGGCTGTTCTATAGCGTGAATATGATCTCATTAACCACTTATAAAATAGGCTAAGAAAAAAATGTTGGATGCTTTAACTTACTCAAATTATGCCGTAATAGTCGGTGCTTTGTTGATTGCTTACATTATATTTGGAATTGCTGGTTTTGGTACGGCCTTAATTGCCAGCCCAGTACTAGCGTTATATATTCCGGTGGCTAAAATTGTTCCCTTGTTGGCACTACTAGATATGTTTGCCGCGATCGTTAATGTTAGTCGTGACGGACGTAAAGCCGATTGGAAAGAATTAAAACGCCTTGTTCCATTGATGATTTTCGGTAGCCTTATTGGTGCGGCTATATTACTTAAAACTAAACCTGAAATACTCTTGCTTGCCTTAGGTGTATTTGTTGTTCTCTATTCTGTCTACTCTTTGAGTGGCTTAAAACCAAATCGGAATTTTTCATCGACTGCTTCGTTCCCTTTCGGATTAATTGGCGGCGTATTCAGTGCATTATTTGGTAGCGGTGGTTTTCTATATGCGATTTATCTAAGCGGGCGGATTGAAAATAAAGAGGCTATGCGTATCACTCAAACAACGCTTATTGGTCTCAGTACATTAACGCGAGTAGTAATTTTTGGTTTAGCTGGCGTATATTTCGATACTGATTTGATTTTGTTGGTGTTGGTACTTGCTCCTGGCATGTTAGTTGGTATTACATTTGGTCGGTATATTACGCTGAGAATGTCGCGTGAGCAATTCTTGAAACTGGTTAATATTGTAGTATTAGTTTCTGGTGTGATGTTAATAGTTAAATATTTTTATTAATACTCAAGATAGAGAGTTATAAGGAGTAATAGTATGGCAAGTGTTGATAAGAATGAAATGATGACCGGTGAAGAATATCTTAGTAGCTTAGATGATGGGCGTGATGTATTAATATATGGGCAAAAAGTGTGTAATGTTACGACACATAAGGCATTCCGCAATAGCGCTTATTCGATATCTAGACTCTATGACGCGTTACATAATTCAGATTCTCAGGAGATATTAACCGATATTGATCCTGACGGCTATCGAACGCATCGGTATTTCATGCCGTCCAAGTCCGCTAAGGATTTATTAAAAGCACGAGATGCCATAGCACATTGGGCAAAATTAACCTATGGATTTATGGGAAGAACACCAGATTATAAAGCAGGGTTTACGGCTACGTTGCGTTCAACTCCTGAAATATATGGTTCGTTTAGTGATAACGCTCTGTCTTGGTATCGTAAAAGTGCGCGGAAGGTACTATTTCTTAACCACGTATTAGTTAATCCCCCTGTTGGCAGGGCTAAGAATGTTTCAGATATGAGAGATATTTATTTGCATGTCGAAAAGGAAACTGATGCGGGAATCATTGTCAAAGGGGTAAAAATGGTTGCGACGAGTGCGGCAATTTCAAATGCTACCTTTGTTGCACAAAACAGTGCCACTCATTATGAGAAGGGCAGGGAAGAGGATTTTGCTCTGTGTCTTATAGTGCCGATGAATTCCCCTAATTTAAAAATAATATGCAGAAAATCGTATGAATTGGCGGCATTAAGCCCGTTTGATAATCCTTTATCGAGTCGTTTTGACGAAAATGATTCGGTCTTGATTTTCAATGACGTTTTTGTTCCGTGGGAAAATGTATTGATTTATCGAGATATAGAGAGAGCACGAAATTTCTATTCAGTATCTGGTTTTCTTAATCGTTACCCTTTGCAGTCAGGTACAAGATTGGCCGTTAAAATGGATCTGATATGTGGGCTGTTTGCTAATGTTTTGAAATCCAATGGTTCAGATCAATTCAGAGGAGTCAGAAGTCATTTGGCTGATATTGTTGCTATACGCAACCTAATGTGGTCGTTAACAGAAAACCTTTGTCAAAATCCTGAAAAAAGAGATGACGGTTCTGTAATACCTAAATTGGATGCTGCCACAACGGTGAGATATTTCAGTACTCAAGTCATGTCACAGTTAAAACCTATATTCAACACGATCTTGGGAGGCTCGCCTATTATGCAAGTTTCAAGTTGGTTGGATATTGAAAATACGGAGATTAGGCCACTGATTGATTGCTATTATCAGGGCACTGACCAATCCGCTATTGAACGCCAGAAACTGATTAAACTTCTTTGGGATGCATTAGGCAGTGAGTTCGCCGGGCGTCATGAACTATATGAACATAATTATGCCGGTAATCATGAACAAATTCGCCTTGATATGCTGAAACATTGTGAAACCGCTGGAATAATGGATCAATGTAATGATTTAGTGAATCAATGTTTATCTGACTATGATTTGAATGGTTGGGTAGATAAAGGTTGGCGCTTTGATCCTAATAACATAGAAACATTATAGTCATATTATTTAAATCGTATTTCTATCAGCATTATTACACTATTTAAACTCCTATTATAGCCTATGGATTTCAAGTTGCATCGCGACGGCAAGGGAGCGAATCCCCGGGAGCATAGATAACTATGTGACTGGGGTGAGTGCAGCCAACAAAGAGGCAGCTTGAAAGATAACGGGTATATATTAATAGTGGAGGTTACGATGTTGTACTCAGGAAAATGGAATAGAGAGGAGCTTGATTATTGTGCTTTAAATAATCAATGGCATGTTGTTGCAGATTCTAAGGAGGTCAAAAATAATCGACCAAAAGCGATTCGTTTATTAGGTGAAGAATTGGTGCTTTGGCGAGATAATGAGAATAAAATACATGCATGGAAAGATTATTGTGGACATCGGGGCGCTAAACTATCATTAGGTTGTATTAAAAATGGGAATATTGAGTGCCCATATCATGGATGGCGATATGATGCTAAAGGGAACTGTACTTTTACACCCGCTCATCCGAATAATATCCCACCTTCGTCAAAGAGATTGATTTTCTGTCACTATGCAGAAGAAAAATATGGTTTTATATGGGTAAGCCTGTTAGAACCATTACGTCCTATTCCTTTCTTCCCTGAATGGGACAAGCCCAATTTCAGGAAAGTGGTTGCAGGCCCTTATTATTATAAAGCTAATGCGTTAAGGTCATTGGAAAACTTTATAGATGCCTCGCATTTTCCTTTTGTTCATGCCAATCTTAACGGCTTGCCTGATGCTCCAGAGGAGATAAAGAAATATACTGTTAATCAAGATGATCGTGGGCTCCACTCTTCTGAAATTAGCGTATTTCAACCTTATGGCGACCATCGGGGAATACCGGTTACTGCACGTTATTGCTACTCAGTACTCAATCCTACGACTGCTTATTTTGAGAAAAAGACCGGGGATATTGAGCGTTTTTGTACTTTCTTCAATGCGACCCCAGTTGATGAAGATAAATGTATTATATGGCTAATTGTTGCAATTAATTTTGGTCATGATCTCACATTGGAGCAGATACTTTCCAGACAAGATACCGTATTTGAACAAGACAGAATTATTGTTGAATCTCAACGACCAGTAAGATTGCCGCTTGATCCACGGCAAGAAATGCATCTCAGTAGTGATCGAATGGGGTTGGAATACCGTCGATGGTTAAAAATATTGGGGCTTAAAGCACGTGAAGTCATTCTCTCAGAAACAAGAGAATCTGATTTTTAATTTCCTATTTAAAAAAGGTATTAGAATGAATAATGATTTTAGATTATATCGACTTGTCGATCGCGAATCTAATGCGCGTACTTATTCGCGAAATATAGACAAGGTATTAAGTAAAGGGAAATTGTCTTATGTATATGACAATGAAAATAAAGAATATATTGACTGTTTAGCTTGTGCCGGCGCTTTACCACTTGGACATAATCATCCTTTTGTAAAGCAAAAAGTTATTGAGTTTTTGGAGTCTGGTCAATTACAGCAGGCTTTAGATATAGCAACCCCTGCGAAAATTAATTTTGTTGAACAGCTTTATCAAATATTGCCTCAAAGCTTTGCACATCAAGCAAAAATACAATTCTGTGGTCCAACGGGGACTGATGCGATAGAAGCAGCGTTAAAATTATTTAAAACAGCTACCGGGAGGCGTTCTATTATTGTATTTCAGGGGGCTTACCACGGTATGACTCATGGCGCACTTTCTTTGATGGGTAATTTGACGCCAAAGAGATCTGTGACAGGGCTTTCTGCTGAAATTCAGTTTCTACCTTATCCATATACTTTTCGTAGCCCCTTTGGTGCAAATACCAGTGTCAGCGAAACGGAGCGCTTGAGTCTTGTAAGCCTGGAAAATCTCCTTAGTGATCCAGAAAGTGGTATAACCAAACCCGCAATGGTGTTGGTTGAAGTTATTCAGGGGGAAGGTGGCTGTATTCCGGCGAGTGCTAATTGGTTACATCAGATCCGGGAAATAACCGCGCGACATGATGTTCCTCTGGTTATTGATGAAGTACAGACAGGAATTGGGCGTACGGGTGATATGTTTGCTTATGAATTTGCTGATATCACGCCTGATGCGATTATTCTTTCTAAAGCGATAGGGGGAGGATATCCGCTTGCTGTGCTTCTCTATCGAGACATATATGATCAGTGGTTGCCGGGTGCACATGCCGGTACATTTCGGGGTAATCAGATTGCTTTAGTCAGTGGCGCTGCTACCTTAGATTTCATCCAGCGAGAAAATCTTCTCGATCAGATTAACTATACAGGTAATCTCCTGAAAAACAGATTGCTTGAATTACAAGATGATTATCCTGCTATTGGTGATGTTCGTGGTCGGGGGCTTATGTTGGGTCTAGAATTGATTGATTTAAATTCCCCTCCTGATGCGCTTGGGCATCCTCTAGCTAATGGAAAATTAGCTCAAATGGTAAAAAAGTGTTGTTTTGATGCAGGCTTAATTATCGAAAGTGGAGGGCGGCAAAGTGCTGTTTTGAGGATGTTGCCTCCTTTGATCATTACTCCTCAAGACGTAAATAATATTGTAGAGCGTTTAAGAACAGCATTTTCTATTGCTTGCTCAAACTATAATTATCAGCCATCGTGAAGCAAAATAATTTAAGGAGAGATTATGAAAAACTCTTCATCAATTTATGATATCTTGGGTATTGGATTTGGGCCTGCTAATATTGCTTTATCTATTGCTTTAGAGGAATTAGCCCCGCATTTTTCAGTCCGGTTTATTGAGCGTCAACAAAGCGCATGTTGGCAGCCAGGAATGATGTTGCCAGGATCTGATATTCAAAATCATCCGCTGCGTGATTTGGTTACGCCAAGAAATCCCAAAAGTCATTATTCGTTCACCAATTTCCTTTATGAAACTGACCGATTATATCAGCACCTTAATTTACCTTTACATTATCCTTTGCGTTTAGAATATGCGCAATATATAAGTTGGGCGGCGAATTTTTTCAATGATCAGGTTGATTACGATTGTGAGGCGACAGAGATTTTTCCTGTTCTGGATGGCCAAAATGAATATATAGATCATTATTGTGTCAATACCGTTAAAGGAGATATCTATAGAGCGAGAAGTATTGTCCTTGCTCCCGGTCGTACTCCTTTCATACCTGAACCTTTTGATCAATTGAAAGATACGCGTGTTGTTCATCTTAACCATTATTTGCCTTCATTAGATCAGGCCAGGAAATACAGTAATTCTTTAAGCGTTGCGGTTATTGGCGGCAGTCAAAGCGCAGTAGAAATTCTATTACATGCGAGTACCCAAAATGATATCAAAAGACTCGTTGGCTTCACCCGGAATTTTGGATTTCGGCAGAAAGATACGAGTCCTTTCTCTGATGAGGTTTATTTCCCTGAATTTGTCGATACATTCTATGAAGCTACGCCGGAGAATAAAGCTCGTCTTCGTCGAGAATTGGTACATACGAATTATTCGTCGGCAGATATTGATGTTTTGAATCAACTGTATATTAAACAGTATGAAAATAAACTGTCACATCAAAATTCAATGCAGATATTAACTTGCAATGAAATAGTTGATTGCCGGAGTATTTCAAATGGTATACTGCTAAAAAGTCGAAACTTTATTAATAGCAATGAATTTGAAGAGTGTTTTGATTTAGTTGTACTTGCTACTGGATTCCTTGATTTAGGCACTGGAGAACGCCAGGAGCTTTGTCCTAAATTATTATTACCTATTAAGAAATTACTGACCAATCAGGGAGATATATTGTCTATAGGAAGAGATTACAGGGTGCAATATTTGACGAAGGGAGATTTTACCCCTATTTATTTAAATGGATTGTGTGAATCGACTCATGGTATGGGTGATGCTGGTTCATTTAGCTTGCTTGCATTGCGTTCTAAAACAATTGTCGATTCGTTAAATCAATATCTATCTCGAACCAGATGAGTATAAGGAATGTGCCTAACATTTTGTGCCAGAAATGATTGAATTGTCTATTGAGAGTAAAATATATAGTATTAAGGGTGGAAATATTATTTAAATAGACGTTGAAATTAATGAAGAGAATTTAGAGGATAATTAATATTATGAAAACTTTCCCGTTCCATTATCATGAATTCATTTGCAAAAATGTAGAATTATTATGGCGATTTATTGATGCATACCCTCTGGCATTAATAACGCGTTACATGAGCAATGGTTTCATTACCAGCCATATTCCTTTATTCCAAGGTGTTGATAAGATGTTATTCGGGCATACAGATCGTCGTAATCCTATGGTTAATGATCTCGTTTCATTTGAAGCTCATATTGTATTCATGGGACCATCCAGTTATATCCCTCCTGAAGCTTATAAGAATAGGCAGTTGCCTACGTGGAATTATACCGCAGTACATATGGATGCCAGTATTGATATTATTGTAGAATCTTCAATGAATTTAAATATTTTGCTAGAAACCAGTGAGCGTTTGGCTACTAGCAAAGATTCTTTCCGACCAGATAAGGAAGATCCTCGCGTAGTTAAGAATTTACCTGGAATTCTGGGGCTGAAAGTTGTACCGAAATACATTGAAGGTCGTTTTAAATTATCTCAGGATAAACCATTCGTTGATCATGAGTCAGCTATGCAGTGGCTGTTAGATAATAATCCATCGGAGTTTGATTCATTAATTAAAAGTTTAATCAATGGTTAGAGTTATTTTTATGATAAAAGAGTAAATAATATATTAATAACAATGAGGGTTATCATGCCTATAGTAAAGATAGACGAGATATTTAAACGGTAGTGCCTTGCCAGAAGCGCTATCATTATAAGATAGGGTTTAAGACCTGTAAATTTATGACCACGTTTGTCAAGACATATGCTAATGGCGTTAAAATTCTAAAATAGAATAAAGGAGCAACGCCGAGTGGAGGTGCTATTTATAATTCAACCATCACTTCTACTAATATTGCGACTTACACATGGTCAGTTGAATTTACTATCAAGTGGTGAATAGTGAGTCGGATTATCCATTAGAGATATCTGGCTCATTTTTTTTTTGACATTTTTTCTGATGTGGTGGCTGTTATTCAACCGGCTATTGTGATTTTTAATAGCTGATCTGATTTCGATGCGAAATATCTCGCTCTATTGCTATAACTATGTGAATCTTAGATTATCTATTAGCTATATTTTCTATCTTGAATTTTATGTTGATCATATAATTACGGACCACTATTATTAGGAGGGTTTTTTCTTTACTGTATGTTTAATGTAAATAACACAATATATGAACCATGTAGCACTAGGTTAAAAATAGAAAAACATACGGTAATCTAATTTGTTATTATAAATTAATGTTGAATGCTTATTTTTTTTAGTTTTAATTTTCTTTGGTATTTTATTGACGCACTATTGGTTCTGCACTATTTTTAAAGTTGAAAAGTGTGTTTATTTTTTATAAGTTTATGGATTATGGTGGTTGAATATGGATGTTCAGTAAATTAGTTAAGTTTTTTAGTTTAATATGATTTTCTATATTTATAACTTGGTGTGAATTCAACCTTATAAGGAATAATATATTATGATTGATCAAAACAATTCTAATAATATAGTTGCACCTAATGTAACGATTTCTGATGTAACTGTGTCTTCCATTCAAATTGCTCCAGAGATAGCCAGAAACAATGTTCATGTAGTAATTGTTGATGATAAAGGTGCTTCACGGGATTTTCTTTTGGATAATTCTGATGGTGGTTATCAAGGGAGTGGTGGTTTAATAGCTTTGATTCTTGCACATCTTAATTCAAAGAAAGTCACTATTAGAACTACCGGATATGAATATAATAAACATGGATATATCAACGGTGTATTAATTAAGGAGGATAAGGGATCTGGCGGCGGAACTGGTGGTGGAACTGGCGGCGGAACTGGCGGTGGAACTGGTGGTGGAACTGGCGGCGGAAC
>NZ_PUWT01000066.1:0-38330 GCF_002968995.1 Photorhabdus hindustanensis | reverse complement strand
CAATCAGTTGATGGACAAATTGGGAGAGATCCGGCGTATGTCCATTCAGTAAAAATAAAAACAAAAATGCCGATCTTGAATATCGGCATTTTACTGTAAAAGAGAAGATTAATTTAATGCTTTAACGCTTCAATTTTATCCCGGCTCAGTCCGGTACTGGTGACAATAATGTCCAAACTCACGCCATGCCGTAATAAGGCACGAGCCGTTTCCACTTTACCTTTCTCTCGGCCTAGCTCAATACCTTCTTCTCGACCTAGCTCAATACCTTCTTCTCGACCTTCTTCTCGACCTTCCTCTCGGCCTTCCTCTCGGCCTTCCTCTCGACCTAGCTCAATACCTTGCTTGATACCTCGCTCAAGCCCTTTTTGTTCAAGCTGTTCTGCAATAGTCATCAACATCGTTTCATGCTCCGGAGATTGTTCAATCAGTTGATGGACAAATTGGGAGAGATCCGGCGTATGTCCATTCAGTAAAATATAGCGTAACACCACATTGCGCTGCTCGGTTGTATTATAACCCGCATTCAAGAGTTCCACCAATTGGAGAAGCCATTCCTGCATATCCCGGCAGCGAATATGTTTTTGCACCAGTTCCATCAGGGCAACCCCTTTATGTGTCAGGATTTCTTCATCGCTGAGCACACTGACGTCCACCAACGGAAACGCCTGGTGGTATAAGCGAGCAGCCTGTTCAGGGAGCGTAAAACAATCCAGCCACCGGTTTGAGTAAGGATACGGCCGAACCTCCCCATGATAAAACAGCAGCGGCGCTACCAAAGGGAGTTCAGTATGGCCTTTTTTCAGGTGGGCCGCCATTGCTAACATGGCATAATACATCAGCCGCCAGGCCATCAGCGGGTCAGGAGTGGACTGATGTTCAATCAGACAATAGATATAGCCCTGTCCCCTGGCTGTTTCAACCGAGTAGAGCACATCACTGTGCAGTTGACGTAAATCCCGATCCACAAAACTGCCGGATTCCAGTTTCAATGTGGCTAAATCACACAACGACTGGATCTCTTCGGGCAGATAAAGGGATAAAAATTCCCTAGCCGTTTCGGGCTGCGTTAAAAAATGCTTGAATAACGCGTCATGGTGAGGTCGTTGTTTTTCTTTCTTTACCACAATCTGTTTCTCTGTCTTATTAGTTAGTCATTACCACTCATTGCCAAGGTATAGTATTTCTACCAAGTCATAAAAAACATTGTCTCAGATTTCCTCAGGCAAATCTTTACCGAATACATTAATAGAAGAGCCTAAAAAATCAAATATCAGAAAAGGAAAAATGAGAAAACATTATATTTACAACAATTACTTTATGAAAGCCATTAATTTAAATGAGCTTTTAATTTCCATTCAAACAATAACAACCCCTTTATCAAAATATCAATTATTTATATTCTCGTTAATCTTGGATGTTCAGATCGAAAAAATTGGACAGAGTTCCATCCAGATGATCTATTGGGTATAAATGTTATTTATATCAAAGTATCAATCTATTAGGGTTGTATCCTTCGTGTCAATAAAAATTAAGTTTTATTTTCCCATCACGATTAAATAATTTAACTTAATAAACAATGTAAATAAATCAGTAAATGCTATTTTTTACAGTTCAAGATAAAAATATCGAAAATTAAGTAAAGGAATTTTTAGTGATATATTCATTGTCAGAAGTAAGAAACAAATCCTCTGCCTTTCTTCAACAGCCATTAATATTCATAATTAATCCAAATCAAGCGTTAATCATTTTTTTAGGATTACAAAAAAAATTGAGCATTTCGCTGATTTTAATAACCTATTCTGAAATAACTCATAAAGTTATGAAACAGAATAATTAAGCCAGGGTAATTTCAGTATCATACTCATTGTTAAAAATAAACCACAAACATTAAGGATAAATTATGGCAGATATACTTAAATATGGCGATACAGTAAGAATACTAAATGGTTACAATAACTGGCAAGGAGGATATCTCAGTACACATGGAAGTAACGACATCCCGGGAGCAAAACATAACGTATTAACTGTAGCTCCTTCTTTTTCTGATCTAGGGGTAATATGGCGAATACAATCAGGAACGGGAAAAGCTATCGGCAGCGAAATAATTAATGATGATATTATTTTGCTTCATAATCTGGCTTTCTGCGATGGTGGTTATTTGGGATATTATGATGGCCCAAATCAACCGGTACCAAGTGGAGAAATACATCCGATAGTCACATCTGATATAAATACATATTCTCCAAAAACATTAGAGTGGATTATTTATTGCGAGACACCTTATTCTATAAAGGGAAATATCATAGAAGGAGCAATTATCAGCCTACATAATCGATGGGGAAATAAAGGTTTCCTTAATAGTTATGGTAATGCCAACAAACCAAACACGTTATATGGTGTATCTCTTTCTGGTAATAGCGCTCGTAAAGTACATAAGGTAGACCAGTGGAAAATGGAAAAAATCAATGACCCTTGTCCGCCTACCAAACCCTCAAATTGTGGTGGAGAATGCGGCACCAATGACACCGGTAAACACTGTTTCCAATTACCTAAAAATATTCAATTTGGCCTGACAGCCTACAATAATACGAACATTCAGCAAACGGTAAAAGTGTATATTAACGACCTTCTGGTAGATACATTAACCGGTAAAGGCACAAATAATCCGATGGCGACCAAAACCTACACATCAGGTACAGGAAAAGTTTGTATTGAAATTGAAGGAAATGGCAAACCTAGCAAACTACGTTATTTCGATAACACCCTCGATGGAAAACCGGGAACAGTCATTATCGGTGCTGAAAATGGTACCAATAATAATTACAATGACTGTGTAGTAATATTAAATTGGCCGCTGGTGTAAATTAAAAATACTTTGGTAAACTTCACCACAAGAAAAAACATTTACTAATCAATTAAAGCGGTATTATACCGCTTTTCTTGTACGCCATATTTAACAACGATAATAAGATTATAATTAAAATCACTTTTCTATATTACAACAATTATGGGGCCTGGAAGAAAGCCCCTTGGTATATATCACACAAGATGGTTAAATAACCAGATTCAAGATTATATATTAAAAATCTTGAAAAAATATAGCTCGATCAAACGGTGTTCGGTAAAGAGAATTTTGTTGCTCTACTGTGGCAGTTTCAGAAGACATGCCCAAAATAATCCCAATTTGTCCTGACGCAATATTTCCCGTCATAAGGGTGTTCATATTATACTGGCAAAGTTCTGTCTTCCATTTATCTGCCACAGCATTATACCACTCGATGATTAATGTGCCATTATTTGCCGCAAACAATCCAATTCGCCAGCGTGACCAAGTATTTTTTGGCCATTCATAACTCAGTGGAACACCAGAATAAGTATTACCTAGTGTCGGTTGCCCTTTATAAATACCATCTATCTGCTTGCCAACAAAATTAACTGACTGAATCAAATTAGCAGCCTGAAGATTCCAAACCATGACATAAGGCGTTGCAGTATCAATCGAAGTACCTAATGAAATGTTCGATGGCATCCATTGAGGCTTACCTTTATACCCTCCAGTCAAGTGAATCGCCATATATCCGTAACCAATATTTTGATATGTACCGCTTGCACTCGTTTTCTTGGATAACACACTCACTGAAATGTCAGGATATGGATTACAAAATAAATCCAGCTCACAATAGCAATGTCTAGCATCAATAGGTGTATCTGTTGCAATCCCGAGACAGTGACTACCGCCATTACTAGACAAAGTTTGTGCCTTGAAAGCTTTCCTTCCCCCGACACTGATAATATCCCAAGCGCTAGTTCCATATGACGAATCCTTAAACAATACGCCAGCTCGCTGTGTTGTCGCATCTATCCACCGACCTTCCGGGTATAAATTTGGCTCCCACACAGTGATTAGAATGGAATTGGATAAACCTTCCATTGAGATTGGACGTTCATATTGTTCTAATTTCATGACTAAAATATCTCCTATAAAAAATACAATTACATATCAATCTTGTATTTTATACCTTAGATAAAGCTCATCTTTAATTCTTAAATAAAGTAAGTCACACAAAATCAAACAATATTAAATACATTAATGAGTTGTTAATATATAGTCTTGCTTATAACCCATCATCAGTATTAATTTAAGCAATACAAACTTCCCTATTCACCAGACAGATGATCAATATGGCAGAGTTAAATCGGCGTATCTTAATGTTATTTTCATCTATTTCTGTTGTAAAAAATAAATTTAAACAACATATTAAATCCCAACCACCAACAAGGATATATCAATGAATACATCAAGTTATCTTTTCCTTGGCTCAGGAAACATTAGACACAATCAGAAATCGTATGAGGCAGACATCGGTTATCCCCGGCCTATAAATAACGATTGGTCTGATCTTCCTATTGAATTTCAAAGACATATTGATGATGTGATTAATTTAAATGGTTTTCTGTATTTTTTTAAAGGCTCACAATATCTTAAATTTGATATCGCAAAAGCAAAAGTGACTGACGGACCAAAACCTATTATAGAAGGATGGCCGGGATTAACCGGAACGGAATTTGAAAACGGGATCGACGCCGCCACAGAATGGCCCTATGTAGAAAAAACGGGTATGACAGATGTCGTCTGTTTCTTTAAAGGCAGTGATTGTATTGATTATACGGTGAGTTCACATACTATTAGTAAAAAGACTATCGCAGATAGATGGGGGATAACAGAACAATACTCAGAATTTAGTGAAAATCTGGATGCAGCTATTTTATGGATAAATATTGGCAGCCCTTTTCTGTTCCTTTTCAAAGATAATTCTAACATCAGGATTAATCTGAAATCGAATACCATTGATGGTCAAGCCCCCATTGGCGCTAATTGGCGTGGAGTGACTTTCAAAAGAGTTCAAGCTGCGACGTCAATTGATATGGATTTATTAGGCAGCGAGATTGGCAATGACAGTAATACAAACACCTATTTCTTTCTTAATTCAGAAAATATTAAATATAATGATCCATTAAATAATATAGATACCGGTTATCCTCAACCTATCCGTAATAATTGGCCTAATCTGCCTACCGAGTTTCAAAGGCATATTGATGATGTGATTAATTTAAATGGTTATTTGTATTTCTTTAAAGGCTCGCAATATCTTAAATTTGATATTGCAAAAGCACAAGTGATTGACGGACCAAAATCCATTATTGAGGGGTGGCCGGGATTAGCAGGAACGGAATTTGAAAACGGGATCGACGCCGCCACAGAGTGGATAGATACGAAAAAAGATATTGTCTGTTTCTTTAAAGGCAAAGAGTGTATCAATTACACCGTGAGTTCACATGCCATTGACCAAAAAACCATTGCAGAAAGATGGAGAATTACCGGGGAATACGCAAAATTTAGTGAAAATTTAGATGCCGCTATTCTATGGCGTAACTCCGGTTATTTTATCTATCTTTTCAAAGGCAATGAATATCTCCGCTTACATCTGATGTTGAATAGTATGTATGGGGAACCCGAACTTATTCAAACTAAATGGAAAGGCGTTACTTTCAATAAAATTCAAGCGGCAGTATCAGTTGATCCAGATGTATTAGGCAGTGATATCAATATAAAATGCGGCGGAACATGTGGGATTAATAATACCGGTAAACACTGTTTCCAATTACCTCAAAGTATTCGATTTGGCCTGACTGCCTACGTAAATAGTGATGCTCATCAACAAACAATCAATGTCTATATCGACGACCGATTAGTCGATACTTTAACTGGTAAGGGGATAAGTCACATAACGGATGTTAGGACCTACACATCAGGTACCGGCAAAGTCTGCATCGAGATTATAGCAGATGGTAAACACAGCAAACTCCGTTATGCCTATAACACTCTCGAAGCAAAACCGGGATCAGCCATTATCGGCGCTAACAATGGTTCCAATGACAATTATGATGATAGTGTGGTAGTGTTGAATTGGCCATTATCATGAGACAAAAATATATCGCTGTGATATCTGAAAATAGAAAATCGAGTAAACACATCAGAATAACATTCAGATTAACCATTATTAAGGATGTAAAAAATGAATTCAAAAACCTATTTCTTTCTTAACTCAGAAAACATTAGATATAACGACTCAGAAGATAAAGCAGATACTGATTATCCCCAACCTATCAGTCATGATTGGCCTGGTCTCCCTATCGAGTTTCAAAAAGATATTAACGATGTGATTAATTTAAACGGCTCATTATATTTTTTTTAAAGATTCTCAATACCTTAAATTCGATATAGCCAAAGCCTTGGTGATTGATGGACCAAAACCCATTATTGAAGGCTGGCCGGGGTTGAAAGGTACTGGATTTGAAAATGGTATAGACGCAGCCACAGAGTGGGTGGATACAAAACAAGATGTTGTCTGTTTCTTCAAAGGCAGAGATTGCATCGATTACACCGTCAGTTCACACTCGATTAGTAAGAAAACCATTTCAGATCGATGGGGCGCCACCGGGAAATATGCAGGATTCAGTGAAGACCTCGATGCTGTTATTTTATGGAAGAATATTACCGGTTCTATTATTTACTTTTTCAAAGATAGTTATTACATCCAATACAATACAAAATCTCATGTTATCGATAGTGAACCTTCCTTTATTCAAGCTTACTGGAAAGGAGTCACCTTCAAAAAAGTTCAAGCCGCCGTATCGGTTGATATCGATTCGTTAGGTAGTGAGTATAGAAACTGTGGCGGAATATGTGGCAGCAATAACACCGGTAAACACTGTTTCCAGTTACCTCGCAATATCAAGCTTAGCCTGTCAGCCTATGGTAATACGACCCATCAGCAAACGATAAAAGTGTATATTGACGATCAATTAGTCGATACATTAATCAGCCAAGGAGTCAATAGTGTATTGGGCTTTAAAAATTACTCATCAAGCACAGGCAAAGTCTGCATTGAAATTATAGGCGACGGCAAACCCTGCAAACTCCGTTACGCCTATAATACCCTTGACGAAAAACCGGGAACAGCCATTATCGGCGCCAGCAATGGGGGCAATAATAATTACGATGACAGCATAGTCGTGTTAATTTGGTCACAGACCTGAATCAAAAAGCCAAAAATACACGACTCTAGCAATATCAGTAGAGATGACATTTATCCATAAATTAAAGCGGTATTATACCGCTTTTACTGATATGACACGGGTTACAAACAGAAAAAACATGATTTACCCTTTCAAGTAACATGATAACAGGCCAAATTCGATTACCCATTAAATAGTCCCCTATCCGATAAAAATTAACTTTTTGATCTTCCCTTTTCCTATCTCCCATTGCTATGAATATTCAGCAGCGCAGGAATTCGACCCTATTTTAAGTCCACAAGGGATCAGATAAAAGGCGAGATCACCTGTTCATGACAATAACCGAATCCTGAAATGACGCCAGAGGTTATGCAGTAATAGCATAATCGGCAGAAAAGCCATTCCAAGATCAGTTGTTTGAAGAGCAATAACATATTTTCCGAGGAAACGATGGATAATGTACTTAAATATGGCGATACCGTGACAATATTAAACAGCTACAAGAACTGGAGCGGCGGCTATCTCAGTGTGTTTGGCAACGGTAATAAACTAGGAACAAAATATGGCGTGGTAACTGTAGATGCTTCTTTAGCTATTTATGGCGGTGCCTGGAGAATTGAGTCAGCAACAGGAAAATCTGTCGGTAGTGAAATAATCAATAATGATATTATTTTACTTCACAACCTATATTACTGTGATGGCGGCTATTTACAATATTATGATGTGGTGGATCAAAATGAACAATTAACCGAAATACATCAAGTCTATACCTCAGATACCCGCAAAAGAGCGACATTAGAATGGGTTATTTATTGTGAAACCACACCACCAAATGAAAACATCAGAGCAGGCGATAGTATTTCTCTCTATAATCGATGGGGAAATAAAGGTTTTCTTGATACCCATAATCATGCTGGCGATACAGGCTCATTATATCAAGTCTTCATGTCCAATAATGCTGCCCGCAAGAGCCAGACCGGTTTATGGAAAATGGCAAAGGTGAATGATCCTTGCCCTCCCCCTGATGTGTTGACCAATATCATGCCATTGTGGCGTAAGATGCGGTAACAACAGCTCGCTTTATCGCTCAAACGAAGCTGGCAAGAACAAACGAAATAAGTTTTTGTGCGTTTTAGCCAGCAAAAGACGCCCGATAAATGTAAGTCTTATTATTTTCATATTGAAACTATTTACGTGGTTTATTTGCCGCTATGATTAAATTAATTTTTTATTCCTACATTAATAAAAATTGAGCTTAACATAATAAGCTTCCACGCTATAAAGTCATGCCTCCATCAATTAACAACTCTTACCAAATAGTGAAAATGATTATAAATACCTAAGATAAATCATGAACTAGCTCATTATCATAAATTATTTTTCATTTTTATTACACTTTTGCTATCAGCACCTTGGATGAAGTTTCTCATACTGGTCGTTTTGTTTGTCTCTGTATCACCTCAATTGAACCAGCAATAAACAAACAGAAATAAAAGGAATGTTTATGAATTGTCACACCAAGAAAGCTAGCTCGATTTTCGTAACTAACCTTCCAAGATGTTCTAATTCTAAACCATGTAATGGTGACTGTTATGCAAAATAAAATATCATTTTTATCAAGTACATCCGAACAGCCCCTGCTTGACGCCGGTTATCAAAACGTATTTGATATCGCATCAATCAGCCGGGCTACTTTCGTTCAATCCGTTCCCACCCTGTCCGTTAAAGAGGCTCATACCGTCTATCGTCAGGCGCGGCAACGGGCAGAAAATCTGAAATCCCTCTACCGAGCCTGGCAATTGCGTCAGGAGCCGGTTATTAAAGGTCTGGCTAAACTTAACGCACAATCCAACGTCTCTGTGCTTAAAGATGCTTTGGTAGAGAATATTGGCGGTGATGGGGATTTCAGCGATTTAATGAACCGTGCCAGTCAATATGCAGACGCCGCCTCTATTCAATCCCTGTTCTCTCCGGGTCGTTATGCTGCCGCCCTCTACAGGGTGGCTAAAGATCTGCATAAATCAGATTCCAGTTTGCATATTGATAATCGCCGCGCTGATCTGAAGGATCTGATCTTAAGCGAAACGACGATGAATAAAGAGGTCACTTCCCTTGATATCTTGTTGGATGTGCTACAAAAAGGCGGTAAAGATATTACTGAGCTGTCCGGCGCATTCTTCCCAATGACGTTACCTTATGACGATCATCTGTCGCAAATCGATTCTGCTTTATCGGCACAAGCCAGAACGCTGAACGGTGTGTGGAATACTTTGACAGATACCACGGCACAAGCGGTTTCAGAACAGGCCGATAATACGAATACACGCAAATTGTTCGCTGCCCAAGATGGTAATCAAGATACATTTTTTGCCGGAAACACTTTTTATTTCAAAGCGGTGGGATTCAGCGGGCAACCTATGGTTTACCTGTCACAGTACACCAGCGGGAACGGCATTGTCGGCGCACAATTGATTGCAGGTAATCCAGATCAAGCCGCCGCCGCAATAGTCGCACCGTTGAAACTCACTTGGTCAATGGCAAAACAGTGTTACTACCTCGGTGTACCCGATGGTACAGAGATGGCGGACAATACAAACCATGTCCTGAATGGTTGTTTTTTGAGAGGCAACAGCTCAACTAACCCGGATCAGGATGGCATTTTTGCTCAGGTAGCCAACAAATCCGGCAGTACCCAACCGCTGGAAAACTTTCATTTACCGGTCACACTGGAACGCGGCCAGGACAAAGATAAGTACTACCTGAAAACAGATAAAGGCTATATCGCGGTAGACAGTTCCGGCCAGTCAAATTGGAAAAACGCGCTGATCATCAATGGGACAAAAGACACAGGGCTGTTATTAACATTTTGCAGCGATAGCTCAGGTACCCCGACAAACCCTGATGATGTGATTCCTCCCGCGATCAATGATATTCCATCGCCGCCAGCCCGCGAAACGCTGTCACTGACGCCGGTCAGTTATCAATTGATGACCAATCCGGCACCGACAGAAGATGATATTACCAACCATTATGGCCTTGGCGGCAATAGTTTACAGAACACGGCATCTTCGGCTTCCACGTTAACTAGCGCACTGAATTCTATCGATACTTTCTGTGAGAAGACCCGGTTAAGCTTCAATCAGTTAATGGATTTGACCGCTCAGCAATCTTACAGTCAAAGCAGCATTGATGCGAAAGCAGCCAGCCGCTATGTTCGTTTTGGGGAAACCACCCCAACCCGCGTCAATGTTTACGGCGCTGCTTATCTGAACAGCACACCGGCAGACGCGACTGATGGTCAATATCTGTGGATTCAGACCGACGGTAAGAGCCTGAATTTCACTGACGATACGGTAGTCGCCTTAGCCGGTCGCGCTGAAAAGCTGGTGCGTTTATCATCCCAGACCGGGCTATCATTTGAAGAATTGGACTGGCTGATTGCCAATGCCAGTCGTAGTGTGCCGGACCACCACGACAAAATTGTGCTGGATAAGCCGGTCCTTGAAGCACTGGCAGAGTATGTCAGCCTGAAACAGCGCTATGGGCTTGATGCCAATACCTTTGCGACCTTCATTAGTGCAGTGAATCCTTATACGCCAGATCAGACACCCAGTTTCTATGAAACCGCTTTCCGCTCTGCCGACGGTAATCACGTCATTGCGCTAGGTACAGAGGTGAAATATGCAGAAAATGAGCAGGATGAGTTAGCCGCCATATGCTGCAAAGCATTGGGCGTCACCAGTGATGAATTTTTCCGTATTGGTCGCTATTGTTTCGGTAATGCCGGCAGTTTTACCTTGGATGAATATACCGCCAGTCAGTTGTATCGCTTCGGCGCCATTCCCCGTTTGTTTGGGCTGACATTTGCCCAAGCCGAAATTTTATGGCGCCTGATGGAAGGCGGAAAAGATATCTTATTACAACAGTTAGGTCAGGCAAAATCCCTGCAACCACTGGCTATTTTACGCCGTACTGAGCAGGTGCTGGATTGGATGTCGTCCGTAAATCTAAGTCTGACTTATCTGCAAGGGATGGTAAGTACGCAATGGAGCGCTACCGCCACCGCTGAGATGTTCAACTTCTTAGAAAACGTTTGTGACAGCGTGAATAGTCAAGCTGCCACTAAAGAAACAATGGATTCGGCGTTACAGCAGAAAGTGCTGCGGGCGCTAAGTGCCGGTTTCGGCATTAAGAGCAATGTGATGGGTATCGTAACCTTCTGGCTGGAGAAAATCACAATCGGTAGTGATAATCCTTTTACACTGGCGAACTACTGGCATGATATTCAAACCCTGTTTAGCCATGACAATGCCACGTTGGATTCCTTGCAAACCGACACTTCTCTGGTCATTGCTACTCAGCAACTTAGCCAGCTAGTGTTAATTGTGAAATGGCTGAGCCTGACCGAGCAGGATCTGCAATTACTGACAACCTATCCAGAACGTTTACTTAACGGCATCACGAATGTTCCTGTTCCCAATCCGGAGCTATTACTCACACTATCGCGTTTTAAACAGTGGCAAACTCAGGTCACTGTTTCCCGTGATGAAGCGATGCGCTGTTTCGATCAATTAAATGCCAACGATATGACGACTGAAAATGCAGCTTCACTGATCGCCACATTGCATGAGATGGATAAAGGGACAGTAGCGCAAGTTAATACCTTGTTATTAGGGGAAAATAACTGGCCGAAAAGTTTTACATCACTCTGGCAACTTCTGACCTGGTTACGCGTCGGGCAAAGCCTGAATGTCGGTAGTACCACTCTGGGCAATCTGTTGGCCATGATGCAAGCAGACCCTGCCGCCGAGAGTAGCGCTTTATTGGCATCAGTAGCCCAAAACTTAAGTGCCGCAATCAGCAATCGTCAGTAACCGGATAAGAAGGAATTGATTATGTCTGAATCTTTATTTACACAAACGTTGAAAGAAGCACGCCGTGATGCATTGGTTGCTCATTATATTGCTACTCAGGTGCCCGCAGATTTAAAAGAGAGTATCCAGACCGCGGATGATCTGTACGAATATCTGTTGCTGGATACCAAAATTAGCGATCTGGTTACTACTTCACCGCTATCCGAGGCGATTGGCAGTCTGCAATTGTTTATTCATCGTGCGATAGAGGGCTATGACGGCACTCTGGCAGACTCAGCAAAACCCTATTTTGCCGATGAACAGTTTTTATATAACTGGGATAGTTTTAACCACCGTTATAGCACTTGGGCTGGCAAGGAACGGTTGAAATTCTATGCCGGGGATTATATTGATCCAACATTGCGATTGAATAAGACCGAGATATTTACCGCGTTTGAACAAGGTATTTCTCAAGGGAAATTAAAAAGTGAATTAGTCGAATCTAAATTACGTGATTATCTAATTAGTTATGACACTTTAGCTACCCTTGATTATATTACCGCCTGCCAAGGCAAAGATAATAAAACCATCTTCTTTATTGGCCGTACACAGAATGCCCCCTATGCATTTTATTGGCGGAAATTAACTTTAATCACTGATGGCGGTAAGTTGAAACCAGATCAATGGTCAGAGTGGCGAGCAATTAATGCCGGGATTAGTGAGGCATATTCAGGGCATGTCGAGCCTTTCTGGGAAAATAACAAGCTACACATCCGTTGGTTTACTATCTCGAAAGAAGATAAAATAGATTTTGTTTATAAAAACATCTGGGTGATGAGTAGCGATTATAGCTGGGCATCAAAGAAAAAAATCTTGGAACTTTCTTTTACTGACTACAATAGAGTTGGAGCAACAGGATCATCAAGCCCGACTGAAGTAGCTTCACAATATGGTTCTGATGCTCAGATGAATATTTCTGATGATGGGACTGTACTTATTTTTCAGAATGCCGGCGGAGCTACTCCCAGTACTGGAGTGACGTTATGTTATGACTCTGGCAACGTGATTAAGAACCTATCTAGTACAGGAAGTGCAAATTTATCGTCAAAGGATTATGCCACAACTAAATTACGCATGTGTCATGGACAAAGTTACAATGATAATAACTACTGCAATTTTACACTCTCTATTAATACAATAGAATTCACCTCCTACGGCACATTCTCATCAGATGGAAAACAATTTACACCACCTTCTGGTTCTGCCATTGATTTACACCTCCCTAATTATGTAGATCTCAACGCGCTATTAGATATTAGCCTCGATTCACTACTTAATTATGACGTTCAGGGGCAGTTTGGCGGATCTAATCCGGTTGATAATTTCAGTGGTCCCTATGGTATTTATCTATGGGAAATCTTCTTCCATATTCCGTTCCTGGTTGCGGTCCGTATGCAAACCGAACAACGTTACGAAGACGCGGACACTTGGTACAAATATATTTTCCGCAGCGCCGGTTATCGCGATGCTAATGGCCAGCTCATTATGGATGGCAGTAAACCACGTTATTGGAATGTGATGCCATTGCAACTGGATACCGCATGGGATACCACACAGCCCGCCACCACTGATCCAGATGTGATCGCTATGGCGGACCCGATGCATTACAAGCTGGCGATATTCCTGCATACCCTTGATCTATTGATTGCCCGAGGCGACAGCGCTTACCGTCAACTTGAACGCGATACTCTAGTCGAAGCCAAAATGTACTACATTCAGGCACAACAGCTACTGGGACCGCGCCCTGATATCCATACCACCAATACTTGGCCAAATCCCACCTTGAGTAAAGAAGCTGGCGCTATTGCCACACCGACATTCCTCAGTTCACCGGAGGTGATGACGTTCGCTGCCTGGCTAAGCGCAGGCGATACCGCAAATATTGGCGACGGTGATTTCTTGCCACCGTACAACGATGTACTACTCGGTTACTGGGATAAACTTGAGTTACGCCTATACAACCTGCGCCACAATCTGAGTCTGGATGGTCAACCGCTAAATCTGCCACTGTATGCCACGCCGGTAGACCCGAAAACCCTGCAACGTCAGCAAGCTGGAGGGGACAGTACAGGCAGTAGTCCGGCTGGTGGTCAAGGCAGTGTTCAGGGCTGGCGCTATCCGTTATTGGTAGAACGCGCCCGCTCTGCCGTGAGTTTGTTGACTCAGTTCGGCAACAGCTTACAAACAACGTTAGAACATCAGGATAATGAAAAAATGACGCTACTGTTGCAGACTCAACAGCAAGCCATCCTGAAACAACAGCACGATATACAACAAAATAATCTAAAAGGATTACAACACAGCCTGACCGCATTACAGGCTAGCCGTGATGGCGCCACATTGCGGCAAAAACATTACAGCGACCTGATTAACGGCGGTCTATCTGCGGCAGAAATCGCCGGTCTGACACTACGCAGCACCGCCATGATTACTAATGGCGTTGCAACGGGATTGCTGATTGCCGGCGGAATCGCCAACGCGGTACCTAACGTCTTCGGGCTGGCTAACGGCGGATCGGAATGGGGAGCGCCATTAATTGGCTCCGGGCAAGCAACCCAAGTTGGCGCTGGCATCCAAGATCAGAGCGCCGGTATTTCAGAAGTAACAGCCGGTTATCAGCGTCGTCAGGAAGAATGGGCATTGCAACGGGATATTGCTGATAACGAAATAACCCAATTGGATGCCCAGATACAAAGCTTGCAAGAGCAGATCACGATGACACAAAAACAGATCACGCTCTCTGAAACCGAACAAGCGAATGCCCAAGCGATTTATGACCTGCAAACCACTCGTTTTACCGGGCAGGCACTGTATAACTGGATGGCTGGTCGTCTCTCCGCACTCTATTACCAAATGTATGATTCCACTCTGCCAATCTGTCTCCAGGCAAAAGCCGCATTAGTACAGGAATTAGGCGAGAAAGATAGCGACAGTCTATTCCAAGTTCCAGTGTGGAATGATCTGTGGCAAGGGCTGTTAGCAGGGGAAGGTTTAAGTTCAGAGCTACAGAAACTGGATGCCATCTGGCTTGCTCGGGGTGGTATCGGGCTGGAAGCCATCCGCACCGTGTCGCTGGATACCCTGTTTGGCGCAGGTACGTTAAGTGAAAATATCAATAAGGTGCTTAATGGCGAGAAAGTACCTGCATCCGGCGGCGTCACTCTGACGCTGACAGGGGATATCTTCCAAGCAACACTGGATTTGAGTCAGCTAGGTTTGGATAACTCTTACAACCTAGGTAACGAGAAGAAACGCCGTATTAAACGTATCGCCGTCACCCTGCCAACACTTCTGGGGCCATATCAAGATCTTGAAGCCACACTGGTAATGGGTGCGGAAATCGCCGCCTTATCACACGGTGTGAATGACGGAGGCCGGTTTGTCACCGACTTTAACGACAGCCGTTTTCTGCCTTTTGAAGGTCGAGACGCAACGACCGGCACACTGGGACTCAATATTTTTCATGCGGGTAAAGAGGGAGCGCAACACGAGTTGGTTGCGCATCTGAGTGACATCATTGTGCATCTGAATTACATCATTCGAGACGCGTAAATTTCTTTTCTTTGTCGATTACAGGTCCCTATCAGGGGCCTGTTATTAAGGAGTACTTTATGCAGGATTCACCAGAAGTATCGATTACAACGCTGTCACTTCCCAAAGGTGGCGGTGCTATCAATGGCATGGGAGAAGCACTGAATGCTGCCGGCCCTGATGGAATGGCATCCCTGTCTCTGCCGTTACCCCTTTCGACTGGCAGAGGGACGGCTCCTGGATTATCGCTGATTTACAGCAACAGCGCGGGTAATGGGCCTTTCGGCATCGGCTGGCAATGCGGTGTCACTACCATTAGCCGACGCACCCAACATGGCATTCCACAATACGGCAATGACGACACGTTCCTATCCCCACAAGGCGAGGTCATGAATATCGCCCTGAATGACCAAGGGCAACCTGATATCCGCCAGGACGTTAAGATGCTGCAAAGCGTTACCTTGCCAATTTCCTATACCGTGACCCGCTATCAAGCCCGCCAGATCCTAGATTTCAGTAAAATCGAATACTGGC
This sequence comes from Photorhabdus hindustanensis, assembly GCF_002968995.1. Lineage (NCBI taxonomy): Bacteria > Pseudomonadati > Pseudomonadota > Gammaproteobacteria > Enterobacterales > Morganellaceae > Photorhabdus > Photorhabdus hindustanensis. The sequence continues at coordinate 22,269 of NZ_PUWT01000066.1, read as the reverse complement.
AACCTGCCTCCGGTCAAGAAGGGCGCGCTTTCTGGCTGATATCGTCACCGAACGGCCAACTGCACATCTTAGGGAAAACCGCGCAGGCTTGTCTGGCAAATCCGCAAAATGACCAACAAATCGCTCAGTGGTTGCTGGAAGAAACCGTGACGCCAACCGGTGAACATGTCAGCTATCAATACCGAGCCGAAGATGAAGCCCATTGTGACGACAATGAAAAAACCGCTCACCCCAACGCTATCGCACAGCGCTATCTGGTACAGGTGAACTACGGTAACATTAAACCACAAACCAGCCTGTTCGTACTGGATAACACACCTCCGGCACCGGAAGAGTGGCTGTTTCATCTGGTCTTTGACCACGGTGAACGCGATACTTCACTTCATACCGTACCGACATGGGATACAGGTACCGCGCAATGGTCTGTACGCCCGGATATCTTCTCTCGCTATGAATATGGTTTTGAAGTGCGTACTCGCCGCTTATGTCAACAAGTGCTGATGTTTCACCGTACCGCACTCATGGCCGGAGAAGTCGGTGCCAATGACACCCCGGAACTGGTTGGACGCTTAATACTGGAATATGACAAAAACGCTAGCGTCACCACGTTGATTACCATCCGTCAATTAAGCCATGAACCGGATGGCAGCCCAGTCACCCAGCCCCCACTGGAGTTAGCTTGGCAGCGGTTTGATCTGGAGAAAATGCCGACATGGCAACGCTTTGACGCACTAGATAATTTTAACTCGCAGCAACGTTATCAACTGGTTGATCTGCGGGGAGAAGGGCTACCGGGTATGTTATACCAGGAACGCGGCGCATGGTGGTATAAAGCTCCGCAACGTCAGGAAGACGGAGACAGCAATGCCGTCACTTACGGCAAAATCGCCCCACTGCCTACCCTACCCAGTTTGCAGGATAATGCCTCATTGATGGATATCAACGGAGACGGCCAACTGGATTGGGTTGTTACCGCCTCCGGTATTCGCGGATACCATAGCCAACAACCCGATGGAAAATGGACGCACTTTACGCCAATCAATGCTTTGCCCGTGGAATATTTTCATCCAAGCATCCAGTTCGCTGACCTTACCGGGGCAGGCTTATCTGATTTAGTGTTGATCGGGCCGAAAAGCGTGCGTCTATATGCCAACCAGCGAAACGGCTGGCGTAAAGGAGAAGATGTCCCCCAATCCACAGGTATCACCCTGCCTGTCACAGGGACCGACGCCCGCAAACTGGTGGCTTTCAGTGATATGCTCGGTTCCGGTCAACAACATCTGGTGGAAATCAAGGCTAATCGCGTCACCTGTTGGCCTAATCTGGGACATGGCCGTTTTGGTCAACCACTAACTCTGCCGGGATTCAGCCAGCCCGAAAATAGCTTCAATCCCGAACGGCTGTTTCTGGCGGATATCGACGGCTCCGGCACCACCGACCTTATCTATGCGCAATCCGGCTCTTTGCTCATTTATCTCAACCAAAGTGGTAATCAGTTTGATGCCCCGTTGACATTAGCGTTGCCAGAAGGCGTACAATTTGACAACACCTGCCAACTTCAAGTCGCCGATATTCAGGGATTAGGGATAGCCAGCTTGATTCTGACTGTGCCACATATCGCGCCACATCACTGGCGTTGTGACCTGTCACTGACCAAACCCTGGTTGTTGAATGTAATGAACAATAACCGGGGCGCACATCACACGCTACATTATCGTAGTTCCGCGCAATTCTGGTTGGATGAGAAATTACAGCTCACCAAAGCAGGCAAATCTCCCGCTTGTTATCTGCCGTTTCCAATGCATCTGTTATGGCATACCGAAATTCAGGATGAAATCAGCGGTAACCGACTCACCAGTGAAGTCAACTACAGCCACGGCGTCTGGGATGGTAAAGAGCGGGAATTCAGAGGGTTTGGTTGTGTCAAACAGACAGATACCACAACGTTTTCTCACGGCACCGCACCAGAACAAGCAGCACCGTCACTGAGTATCAGCTGGTTTGCCACCGGCATGGATGTAGTAGACAGCCAATTAGCCACGGAATATTGGCAGGCAGACACGCAAGCTTATAGCGGATTTGAAACTCGCTATACCGTCTGGGATAGCACCAACCAGACAGATCAAGCATTTACCCCCAATGAGACACAACGTAACTGGCTGACGCGAGCACTTAAAGGCCAACTGCTACGCACCGAGCTCTACGGTCTGGACGGAACGGATAAACAAACGGCGCCTTATACCGTCAGTGAATCGCGCTATCAGGTACGCTCTATTCCCGTAGATAAAGAAACTGAATTATCCGCTTGGGTGACCGCTATTGAAAATCGCAGCTACCACTATGAACGTATCATCACTGATCCACAGTTCAGCCAAAGTATCAAGTTGCAACACGATATCTTTGGTCAATCACTGCAAAGTGTCGATATTGCCTGGCCGCGCCGCGAAAAACCGGCAGTGAATCCCTACCCGCCTACCCTACCGGAAACGCTATTTGACAGCAGCTATGATGATCAACAACAACTATTACGTCTGGTGAGACAAAAAAATAGCTGGCATCACCTGACTGACGGGGAAAACTGGCGATTAGGTTTACCGAATGCACAACGCCGTGATGTTTATACTTATGACCGGAGCAAAATTCCAACCGAAGGGATTTCCCTTGAAATCTTGCTGAAAGCCGATGGCCTGCTAGCAGATGAAAAAGCGGCCGTTTATCTGGGGCAACAACGGACGTTTTACACCGCCGGTCAAGCGGAAGCCGCATTAGAAAAGCCCACGTTACAGGCGCTGGTCGCGTTCCAAGAAACCGCCATGATGGACGATACCTCATTACAGGCGTATGAAGGCGTGATTGAAGAGCAAGAGTTGAATACCGCGCTGACACAGGCCGGTTATCAGCAAGTCGCGCGGTTGTTTAATACCGGATCAGAAAGCCCGGTATGGGTGGCGCGGCAAGGTTATACCGATTACGGTGACGCCGCACAGTTCTGGCGGCCTCAAGCTCAACGTAACTCGTTGCTGACAGGGAAAACCACACTGACCTGGGATACCTATCATTGTGTAATAATACAGACTCAGGATGCCGCAGGATTAACGACGCAAGCCCATTACGATTATCGTTTCCTTACACCGGTACAACTGACAGATATTAATGATAATCAACATATTGTGACTCTGGACGCGCTAGGTCGCGTGACCACCAGCCGATTCTGGGGCACAGAGGCAGGACAAGCCGCAGGCTATTCCAACCAGCCCTTCACACCACCGGACTCCATAGATAAAGCGCTGGCATTAACTGGCGCGCTTCCCGTTGCCCAATGTTTAGTCTATGCCGTTGATAGCTGGATGCCGTCGTTATCTTTGTCTCAGCTTTCTCAGTCACAAGAAGAGGCAGAAGCGCTATGGGCGCAACTGCGTGCCGCTCATATGATTACCGAAGATGGGAAAGTGTGCGCGTTGAGTGGGAAACGGGGAATAGGCCATCAGAACCTAACAATTCAACTTATTTCGCTATTGGCAAGTATTCCCCGTTTACCGCCACATGTACTGGGGATCACCACTGATCGCTATGATAGCGATCCGCAACAGCAGCACCAACAGACGGTGAGCTTTAGTGACGGTTTTGGCCGGTTACTCCAGAGTTCAGCCCGTCATGAGCCCGGTGATGCCTGGCAACGTAAAGAGGATGGCGGGCTGGTCGTGGATGCAAATGGCGTTCTGGTCAGTGCCCCTACAGACACCCGATGGGCCGTTTCCGGTCGCACAGAATATGACGACAAAGGCCAACCTGTGCGTACTTATCAACCCTATTTTCTGAATGATTGGCGCTACGTTAGTGATGACAGCGCACGAGATGACCTGTTTGCCGATACCCACCTTTATGATCCACTGGGACGGGAATACAAAGTCATCACTGCTAAGAAATATTTGCGAGAAAAGCTGTACACCCCGTGGTTTATTGTCAGTGAGGATGAAAACGATACAGCATCAAGAACCCCATAGTTTTACATATTTTTATCTGTTGCCCCGCTCGCGGTACATCGCGGGGCAGTATCCAATCAACTATGAAAATTCAGCATTTCCGCTAAGTTCCACCGTTCTCTTTAATAATGCAGGTCGCCTTTCAAGGAAACCTGCATATTGACAGAATTAAAGATTAAATATCAACATCAATGTTCTTTCTTAGTAAAAGCCGAAACAGGAGCAGGTGTCGGGACAGAGCTATCGCAATTATAATGCTCTCCTGTCAATCCTATTTTTTTGCAAGCCGTAGACAAAAGATCATTAGGTGTTGCCCACTCATCTTTCCAGTTATTACCGTCATAACGTTCATTCTTAAATAGATCCCACATTATAAGGCCCGTTTTACCATATTTGATCGTACCATCTAATATGCTGTTGAGAGCTGCCTTCGTGAGCGGCAAATTACCGGTTGCCGGTTTACCCACTTCAAATCCAACTGTAATAGGAGGCAAAACCAATAATTTTTGCGGTTGAACTGATGCCTGAGCATAATTACGTGCTCCTTTCAGTTTGACATGAAAGGTGACTACTTCATTGCCGGATTTAAGCCAGTTAATATATTGACCATAATAATACTTAACCTGTCCAGGAAGGTCACAAGGAATATATGTTTCACCTCCGCCAATAAATCCACAATCTTCTTCACTTAAATCATAGGTCATCACACCAATATAACTGAGTCGGTTGATCAAATCGGGATAACTCAGCGCAGTATTATAAATCAAACCATAGAGATTTCCTCCCCACCAGGCACCACCATAAATATCACTATTCCTCGCATTAGTTCCCCAGTTAGCGGACATATTCGGGATACCTCCCGTTGCAGGACCTGCTGTACTTAGCTTAAGTGATGGTTTAACGGCATTAATTGAAGTGTAAAAAGATTTTAAAATAGCGGCGAATTTATCCACGGTTACAGGCATTGCACGGGGAATTTTTTCTGCGCCAGGGACAATCTTCATTGACGCATCATAAACATAACCGCCGAGTCCCTTGGCTATTAAAGTTGATGTAATAAGAGTTTCGCTGTTATTAGGGGGAACATTGATTGAGTCAGGGGTTAATTTCCAACTTTTTGCATTAATATCAGCGTGCCAGAATTCCTCATAATCAACATCAATTCCCTCGACTTTCAAGTCAGCCGCCAAATTGACAATATTTCTATATGCCTTATCTGCTTCTTTGCCCGTAATAGTACTGTCAAATCGAGGAATTTTGGTCAGGGGATTAGGGAAGATATCATAAACCGCACCGGGTTCATTACCACAAGCATCTTTTTTGCCGGCGGTTATATCATAAATTTTCGGATAACAACTAAAGTTCCATCCACCTACAGCAATATAAGTACTCACGCCATGAGATTTTAAATCAGCGATAACACCTTTCAATGCCACAAAATCGGCCCTGGCATTTTCAGCTTCTTGGGTGCTAATACTTTGACCAGAAGTACAAGTATAACCAAACAATCCTGAACATTTCAGGCTACTTTTTTCATAGTTAACAAAACTAGGCTGGACAAAAGATAATACCAATATATTAAAGTTACTCTTGTTCTTAGAAATATCGCTACTTAATTTTTTAAAGTTATCAAGGCTGGCATAATATTCTTGAGTATCAACCTGCGCAGCAGGTCCACTAAGATAATATGCAGATATTTTAGGGTTGGAGGCAATAATATTTCCTGATATGAAAAAACATAATACAGAACTTGCTAATAAATATCGGTTTAATTTGTATTTAGACATATATCTATCTCCACTTGGTTAACATTACTTTTCCGACTATAGCCAATGAGTTATCATGACCCCTCATTGCCTTTTCATCATGAATGGTATAAGTTTTTCCCTAATAGAGCGTTAATATGTTCAGTCTGTTATTATAGACTGTGATGTAGTTACTAAACTGTTATATTGGCATTAATTATTTCAATGCATCAATTCCATAATAGTGTAGTTTTCACCATTGTCCACAAAAGATACAGAAATTAGTTGTAATAATATTTCTCTCTAATCTATCTAAATAAAAAACAATATTATTATATGATAATTCCACTAGATTATATTTATGTCAATTAAATAAGATTTCATAATAATACTATACCTATTTTTTGTCTTCCTGGCTTTTGCTGTGATGAAAACGATGCCAAAAAAGCATCAACATAATTAAGCAACTGCCACATAAATTGACAACAATGATTTCGCATTATTGTCTCATGGAGCGATTGTCATAATCGTTCTATTTTATTTAGCCACGGTGAATAGACGGATAAAAACAACAGAGTAAATTTGGGATGTCGTGCCAGCCACTCCTTTACCTTCTGACTTTTATGAATACCGTAGTTATCTAAGAGTAATGTAAGGGTTTCCGCATGGGGATATTGATGATTCAGTTCATCTAACATTTTGATAAATAAATCAGAGTTCTTTTTTATTCTTTTAACATAAGTGACTTGCTCTGTTTGGGCATTTTCTGGCATTCATTTTGAGGTATGGATGCTATGATTGACATCACTCAGTCCGTTTTGGGGTTTGGGATCTTTCGCAATTGATCAGATCGCAAAAATCGGACTGAGTTCCCTTCCAGTGATCTACTATTTTGAAAATTTATTTATCTGATAATAACCGGAGGATAATCGCCATTTATCGCCGCCGGTTTATGCCGTCAAATAAGCGATTATTCTGTCATCCAGTTGTCGTTATTTCTCTTTCTCACCAGCTCAGGCCGGTTATTTCCCCTATTCTCCTCAAAAATGGTTTTCGGCAATCTAAATCCTCTCAGTTTCAATAATACCAGCGGCCCTTTCCCGACTTCGGTACGTAATACCCAGGTCAGCGGCAACCCCTCCGGCGTGGTCAATCTCAGCCGGTAACGACTTTCATCCAGCATTTGCACCTGAGCCGCCTCCAGCCAGCGGATTAATCCCCACGCCCCCGGATACTCGCCATATAACCGCGCGCCGGTGTTCACGCCGGTCCAGGTCAGCACCACCCCGGGATTATCCTCGTCTCCCGGCCAGCGTAAATGCTGCCAGCTCTCCATCTGGTTAAAGTAACGCAACCGTTGACCGTCTATCATCAGGTCCGTTTCCGCCACATCCCGCACCGGTTTCGCCCGTAATTCAAATCGTATTCCCTCGCTGCCATTGGCAAACAGCACATCCGCGACCTGACTCAGTTGATTTATCGCGGTTAAAAAGGCCGGGTTAACACGCAGTCCCTGACTGTTCACCTTATCCACCACCCAATACTTCCCCTCTTTATGCAGCACGCCGCCTAACTGACTGTGCAGGAACTGCTCTATTCGTCCGGTATCCGCCCGAATAAACTGCCCCAGCATTGGCAACGAGGCATCATTCTGCCCCGCTACGAACGGGTAACGGCCGTCAAAGTCGGTTTGCCAGTCTGCCACCACCGCCGACTGCCACTGCGCATTCAGACTGGCCGCCGCCGGTTGTAATACCGTCTGCCACGCTTCGGTTAACGGCCGCACAAACACCGCCTGACCAAACCCGTTCCATTCCGCGCCCAGACTGGCCGCTATCAGGCTGCCGTAAGTCCGGGTGTCGGTCAGCTCCACGCTTTTCCCCTGAAACACACTCTGGGCCAGGGCTTCCATTACTGCCGGCGGGTCATCGGTATTCGCCAGTTGTTGCAGCGCCAGACGAACCCGCGTCACCCGGGTCAGGAAAGTTTGCAGACTCAGCGACCGGTCCGCCGTCATGCCGTTTTCCGTCGCGCTCTTGCCCATCAGCGCTAATAACGGACCGAAGGTGTTATCCAATGGCCCCTGTGGAATACGGGTCTGGTCAATCACCGAGGGTTTATTTTTCTGCAACAGGTTTTGTGCCGATTTCACCAGCGAGTCCGCTAACGCCGCCCCCTGTTGCCCGGTTTCTCCCTGATAAGCCAGCGTGTCCATCAGCGCAATCAACGGCGACTGACGCACGTCCGCCATCAGAGTTAACTGGTCAATGGTGTCGGACAGGTTATGGGTTTTATGCCAGCGCAGGCTGTTGAGGAAGTTCAGCCATACCCCGGCGAAGTCGGTAAAGTAACGCGCTGTCAGCCGGGCTTTCAGCTCCGCCGGGGACACCGCCTTCAATACGGGTTGACGGCCGTCACTGAGCACCCAGTCAATCGCTTCCTGCCGGGAGGCCGCCACCTGCGCTATCGCTTTTTGCACCTGTCCTTCCCACGCCTGACGGGTAAACATCCCCGGCACCACCTGACGGCTGCTAAACAAACGGCCAGCATCAGTGGCCCCGGTCATCTGCGCCAGGGTTAAATCCCCGTAACTGTGGGCCACCTGTTGCAGCACTTTCTGGTACAGCATCGTTTCCACATGACGCTGCCCCAACTGATTGAGCAATATCTGACGCACTTCACTGACCAGTTCGTTATCCACGCTGATTTTCCACTCCGGGTGGTGCGGTAAGTTTTGGGCATAAAACGTCAGTAACGCCTCACCGCTGTGTTGCCACAGGCCATCCGTCACCCCGGCCCGATGCGGCCAGTCTGCCATCAGCACCCGGCTCATCAAATCCGCGTCCGCTTTTTCAGGACGCGCCATCATCAGATACACTTTCAGTTGATTGTAGGCCGATGTGATACGCTGATGACGCTGTGCACTGCCCGCCGGCAGATTCACCAGTTCGGTCAAACGCTGATGGAGCAACCGGGCAGCGGCATCACGTATCAGTTCGGCATTGTTGCGCTGATACACCGGCCACATCACTTTCAGCAGGGCATCATTCTGATTTAACCCAAAACGGCTGTACCAGGGCGCACCCCACTCTGACTGAGACTGCAACCGGTCAATCTCCCGTTGCAACCCATGCTGACTGAGCAAACGGGCCGATAACGCTCCCTGACGCTCACCGGCCTCGCTGATGCGTTCCCGACTGACCGCTATCTGATGACGGTTAACCCAAAACGAGGTCACACTGCCCGCGCCCCAGAACGCCGCCAGCGCTATCACGCCCCACTGCGCGCTTTTCTCCCACGGGAAGCCCACCGCTTTCCCCCGGTTATCGCGCACATGCTCCAGCACCCCGTTCCAACTGGCATCCCCCAGCCAGCCATGTTCCACCATTCCTGACGGCACAAACAGCGGTAAACTGAATGTCACCCCCGCCAGCCTCAACGGCGGCCGCTCTAACAACGGCGTTAGCTGTTTCACCAGACGTGTCACCCCGCCATCCCGCAAAGACTGCGCCAGTCGCAACAGAAAATCGTGACGGTTTTCCGCTATCGCCTGTCCCATGCCCCGGCTCGCCAGCGTGGGTATCAGGCTATCCAGACTCTGCGCCAGCATCTCAGGCGTCTCTCCTTCTGACAGAAAACAGCCCACAGTCTGAGTCGGCCGGTCGTGCTGGTCCCAGTGGCTGTGACGCACATTCCACACATACACCGGCGCCTGCCAGCCAAGCTGTTGCCCCTGTTTCTCCAGCATGCGCAACGAGGTCTCCATCTGCGTTCGCTGGCCGAGCTGGTCTTCGGTCATCACCCACACCACCCCATCCAGCGGGCGACGGCGACGCAGTTGACGCAATGCCTGTAACTGCGCGTTATCCGGCTGAACCTGCAAACTGCCGCCCCACAGCAACAGATTATTTTCGCCTTCCTGCCAGTGCTGGGCGGTCAGCCCGGGGACAATGGCTTCTACCTGCTCCGGTTCGCCTGTAACCATTAAAATAGTCACCTTAAACCGCCAGAAAGAACCATAACGACGACGCAAATGGCGGGTCAGTTCTCCGAATGCCGGATCAGGTTCAGGCGATGCGGATACTGTTTCAAGCACTTCATTTTGTCGCCGCCAGTAACGAAAAGCAGTACGGGCATCATGGACAAACAAACGTGATATCAGAACAAAAATCAGAAAAAACAGCACACCGGCAATCAATACATAGCACTGAAATGCCAGTTGTTTTTCTAACAACGGCTGCCCCTGTATGTGTAACCACTCCGGTTTAAACCATATCATCAGACTACAGACGGTTATCAGCACCATCGGTAATCCCAAAATACCCCAGAATAACGTCATATATTTCTTCATACTGCCTCCAGTGTTTCCACGGGTTTAATCACCATAAACCAGGGAATAAGCCTATCGGGAGCAGGCGTACTTATGACTAATTGCGCCTGCTTTTGGGTGGTTACGGCATCAATAGCAATGGCCGCCGCTAACCAAGGCGAAGCTATGCCGGTAAAACCGGTTTGCACGTCAATATCACACTGCCTTTCCGTCTGTTTCCCCACATTGGGAAGTTGATCAATTAACGGCGTAAATATCGCCTGAGATTGGTTATCGCTGCCCATGCCCGAGAACCACAATTGATGAATTGAGTCGGCCGGAATATCAGCCCATAGCAACGCCTGCGACAATGCATATTTCATGTCATCATCCCGGGTTGGTTCAGGCCGGTGTATTATGGCTTGTACCGCAGAGAGAGGTTCAAGTTGTGGTACGAACAGAGTAGATTGGCGAACGGGTGTTGAATTCAGCAATAACGCAACGTCAGCATCACCTTGACCGTCCATCACTTCTGTCGCAAGCCGAATAGCGACTATCAGCAAAACGGCATTATGGCGGGAGGCATCCAGCCAACTATCAATAATATCCAGCCCCGTTCCCGGCAATATTGATAACGGAGTACTGATGCCCGAAGCTTCCCAGACTGACTGCCAGACCGCTTCATATTCCGCCGCATCTAAACCCGCATCAATCTGTAACGACGAGAAAACCGTATAATTAACCGGTAACTGACGCAATGCGGTGGTCAGTGTCTCATCAGCTAACAGCGCCGCCATTTTTTCGTAAAGCCGCTCACGGCTCGGGCGTTCTGGCATATCGAAACGTATCTGACGCACAACCTGACCATGAGCCATATCCACCCATGAAGGCAATACCGCCTTTTGTGTCATTAACTGGGTCGCCAGTGAACCGGTCATTACTGTTTGCGGAACATCAACCACATGAGCCAGCACATTTAAATGTCGCTGACCTCGCTGTGTCTCCTGATATAAACAGACCTCACGCTCATAATCCCAACTATCAGACCATATCTGGCTGATTTGATAGCACAAACACCTGATGCCAAAAGCACCGGCCCAAGCCAGAAATGGGAAAACCAGAAAACAGCACCAGAACCAAGGGGTATGAATTGGCATACCGGCGGGCCAGTACATAACGGTGGCGCAACCACCCAATGATATGAATATCATCAGTGCAATCAGCCAGCGTTTTATTACCGGCCCCGGTTTACGCTCTGCTGGTATGGGAATAGCACTCATATCTACGGGCATACATTAACTCACTGTCGCAGTGTTTAAAGAAGTAATCAGTGTGCAACCGCAACCACAGCGATGACCATGAAAGGCTACCGGCAGGCCATTATCTTTTAGCGTGGGATGACCTTCGATAATCGTGGTATTACCGTGTTTCGGGCAGGAAACCGGATCGGTTTTACGCGCAACGCCAAGACCGCCGAATTTCATTTTCTGCGAACCACTTAGCACCTGACCACCGTGTGTTGTTTTATCGTGAATACGGATAATGCCTTTCATTCTATAGCCTCTGGTTTTGTTAACCTTTTTTTAATTTCGTCAACACCGGCATATGCATCAACTATTTCAATAAGATTACGATTAATATTAACTACTTCCTTTAATGAATTAGTTTGGATAACAAAACTAATAATATTTTTGCCTTTTTCCTTCATTATCACCTGCTCACAACCTACCTGATACGTTTTACTAAATGCAGAAGGTGTAATAACCAATTGGTTGCCATAAATACCTAACACTGGTCGAAAAGCAAGACGAATACCGTTAAAAGCAGACACGATTGCAGCACTAGCTAACACTTTCCCCATAGGGGCTTCATAACCTATATACCCCATAGATACTTCTGCACTTAACTGAATAATAGCAGCCACCCCTAATATGACCGCGATGATATAAAAACGTTCCTGACGGAAATGAAGGTAAGGTGAAAGTTGCTTTTTATTTACCAATTTAAATAGCGGAAACCCATCAAAGCGAAAATTGTTATAACTAAAAAGAAAACCGATGATATAAACAAACCCCAACGGAAGCGTCATAAAGCCAGAAAGCATAGCCAAAAAGAGCGCCAGCTTTTTATGGACAAAAAGGAATAATACGCTGACCATCTGTATCTCGATAGCAATCGCTATCAGTTGAGCAATAGGATAAAACTCCTTAAGAGCTTCTTGCTCCTGATAATCTAAACCATTTGGAGATGCCTGTTGTAGCTGCAAATAATAAAAAAAAACCTCCGACAGCTATCAAATTAATAATCAAACCTAACCACATGACCATACTAAGCTTTTTCATAAAAATTCCAATCAATCATCTTAATTAAACTTATAGTTTCTCTTGCATTACACAAACTTTCTTGCAGACGAGCGGAAACCATTAACGCATGGTTAATTTCAATTCTCCCTTCCTAGGATAACTTAATGATTATTCCTTTCGCTTTTTACTTTCTTACTTTTAACCTAGCACTACTTTTACCTGAGTTCTATTCAGTGATTGAGGAATGAGTTCTGCTTTTAAATCCAGACACAAGTAAAATACAGGAATACTCCGAAGTAACACCATATTCGCCATTATATTACCTCGATTCCAACATAACAAAAATAAAAGCCAGTAGCAATAAGGGATATACAATCTTTTTAATTGCATAATTACACCTCCGCAGGGATTTTATTCGGACAAATAGCCGCGCTGTAAGCAATCATTTTGTTCATATGCTTGCCTTTATTTATCCGAAGTTGAATGAGCCATTGCAATTTTCTCTTGCAAACGGGTATATGCCGATAACTGGCGATCATATAATGCCTGACGTTCTTCCCGCGTCTGATTCGCCAGAACATAGCGCCATAAATGCACGGGATTATTATCAGCGCTGACATTAATTGGGTCATCAGGATCAACCTGACAAGCATCTTCCACTTCTTGGGGCCATTGCGGCATTTTGCTGGTCTGCATAGCAATATAACGGGCAACACTGGTAATTAGAGCAATTGGCAGCATTATCCATCCAAAAAGCCAGCTCAAACGAGAACCCATCCGTATCAGATACTGTAATCCAAAAATATAACTTTCTTTCTGTTTCTCAATGGGAGGACATAAAGCGATAATATCCGCCTGCTCCTGTAAGCACTCTTCCTCCATATAACAACGGATAAACTCCCAATAACCCGACATCAATTTCAACTCGCCAGAAAGTCCAAGACTAAATGTCTCTAATACCGTTTCCTGATCGTCTGCCAGAATATGGCCGCTGATACTCCATTCCGGCCACTTACCACCTCCTATTGTTGGGGTAAAAAATACCTCTTTCCAGGGAACCGATAATACTGTGCCATCAAAACGGTAAACATGGATCATTTGGGTTTTGCGGTTAAATCGAATTGGATAGTGTGTCTTGGCAAACCACTCTTTTAAGATAAATTTGCCACTGAAATACAAAAAGAACACAGTTGCAGGGATCATAATCATAAACCCCATTAATGTATTTTCTTTAATTGCTCCATTCAAAATAGATAGATAGATCGTTTTTCCAGTAAAATATAAAGCCATTCCTAAGGCACAACAAAATAACGTTGCATGAAGAGAGCTAACAAATCCCTTCTCTCTATAATACTTATCCACCGTTTCCATATAAGTAGAATTCATACGGATCACCGTATCGTGATCAACAATATACAGACCATATTTAGCGGTTATCTTAGTCGGTTCTCCCTGACAAAGTTGATCATGCTTTTCTACCCAAGTCAAAGGGCGATTCAATTTATAAGGATTATACAAAATATTCCATTTCATAATTACGCCTCCGCCGAAGTTGAATGCGCCATTGCAATTTTTTCTTTCAAACGCTTATGTGCTGATGACAGACGATTATTTATCGCCTGATATTCTTCCAGCGTCTGGTTCGCCAGAATATGACGCCATAAATGCACAGGATTATTCGCTGCACTGACATTAATCGGGTCATCAAGATCAACCTTACATGCATCTTCCACTTCTTTAGGCCATTGCGGTATTTTGCTAGTCTGCATCGCAATATAACGAGCAATACTGGAAATTAAATCAAATGGCAACTTCACGATTCCCAAAAACCATTCCAAACGAGAATTCATCCGCATAAGATACTGTAATCCAAAAATATAGCTTTCTTTCTGTTTCTCAATAGGAGGGCATAAAATGATAATATCCGCCTGCTCCTGTAAACCGTCTTCCTCCATATAACAACGGATAAACTCCCAATAACCCGGCATTAGCTCTCGAGATACCTCAGAAAACCCTAAACTAAATGTATCCAATACAGTTTCCTGATCGTCTGCCAAAATATGACCGTCAATACACCACTCCGGCCACTTTCCACCTCCTATAGTCAGAGTAAAAAACACCTCTTTCCAAGGAACCGATAATACCGTGTCATTAAAACGGTAAACATGGATCATCTGGGTTTTGCGATTGAAACGGATTGGGTAGTGTGTTGTAGCAAACCATTCTTTTAGAGTAAATTTACCACTGAAATACACAAATAGAGATATAGCAGGTAAAAAAATTATAAGGCTTAACAGAATTTCATGATCTCCTTTTATATATTGGTGAATTGTGTCACCAATAGAAAATAAGACCATTCCTAAGCAACAAAAAAACAATGTTGCAGTAAGCGAACTAACAAATCCTTTATCTCGGTAATATTTATCCACGGTCTCCATATAAGTCGAGTTCATACGGATCACCGTATCATACTCAATCATATATTTGCCTGTTTTACCTGTTAACCGGGTTGGTTTTCCCTGATAAAGTTGATCGTCTTTTTCTTGTTGAGTCAAAGGGCGATTCAGTTTATAGGGGATATACAAGCCATTTCCTTGCATAATTATGCCTCCGCCGAAGTTGAATGCGCCATTGCAATTTTTTCTTGCAAACGGGTATGCGCTGATGATTTACGATCATATAACGCCTGATATTCTTCCCGCATTTGATTTGCCAGAATATAACGCCATAAATGAACAGGATTATTAGCGGCACTGACATTAATCTGGTCATCAGGATCAACCTGACAAGCCTCTTCCACTTCTTGAGGCCATTGCGGCATTCTGCTGGTTTTCATAGCAACATAGCGGGCGATACTGGTTAATAAGGTTATAGGTAATCGTATAATCTCAGATAACCATTCCAGACGAGAAGTTATTCGTATCTGGTACTGTAATCCAAAAACATAACTTTCTTTCTGTTTCTCAATGGGAGGGCATAATAAGATAATGTCCGCTTGTTCCTGTAAACACATTTCCTCCATATAGCAGCGAATAAATTCCCAATAACCTGGCATCATTTCCCGCAAACCGGAAAGCCCAAGATTAAACGTATCCAATATCGTTTCTTGATCGTCTGCCAGAATGTGACCGTAGATGCTCCATTCCTGCATCTTACCTTTTCCTATTGTCCGGGTAAAAAATACCGCTTTCCAAGGAACCGATATTACCGTGCCATTAAAACGGTAAACATGGATCATCTGGGTTTTGCGGTTAAAACGAATTGGGTAATGTGTCGTCGCAAACCATTCTTTTAAGGTAAACTTTCCACTGTAATATAAAATAAATATAGCAGCAGGTAAAAAAATCAAAAGACTTAGCAGTATTTCATGATCTCCTTTTATATATTGGCAAATTGTGTAACCAATAGAAAATAAGGCCATGCCTAAGTAACCAATAAATAACGTCGCAGATAATGAACTAACATATCCCTTATCTCTATAGTTTTTATCTACCGTTTCCATATAAGTAGAGTTCATACGGATCACCGTATTGTAATCAACAATATACCGACCATCGTTGCCCTCTATTCTAGTCGGTTTTCCTTGATAAAATTGATCGTCTTTCTCTTGCTGAGTCAACAGACGATTCAGTTTATAAGGGATATACAACCCATCTAATTGCATAATTACACCTCCGCCGAAGTCATTAATTTATTAAAAGCGTCCATTTCCATTCTGCTATCTGGCCAGATAGCAGGAATATCCTTTTCACCTGCCGGAATTTTGCGCCACAAGCAAGCTACCAACCATTTCTGGACCTCATCTTTCTTCTTCATTTCCAGATAGATATTGGCACCAAAGAAACACAGCAAGGTAATAACAATACCTACTGGCCCCAAGGAACAGGCAATCAACACCAATCCACTTATCGCAGAAACCAGATAGGCAATTCCCAAGCTCATATTGCCTTTATTAAAACCCTCATCCCAAGCATGATACAAATCCCATACCACCCCAACAATTCCAGCCAAAGCTCCAAGGAATTTTACCCTCCCAATCCACTTTATTACCTTGGTCAGTAGCTCTTCGCCCAAAACAGAACTCAGCATAGGCTGTAATCTAAGTACCTGAAAATCATTCAACAACCGCTCACAAGTTTCAGCGATAGCCCCCATTGCGGAGACCAGATCCGCCACAAACCGGGTGCATGCCTCAGTTTTGCCCTCGGTCCACCCAGCCGCACGTAATGCGGAAATCTGCAACACCAGAGAGAAGGTACAACCGATAAAGGGCGGGACTTTTGCCAACTGCTTGGCAGCACTCTCGACAGAACTGGCCTCTAACTGCGCCAGTTTTGTGCGTAACGTCCCCGGAAACAGCTCCGCACGGATCTCATCGACAGAATGCAAGGTTTTCATCAAAGACTTAGCCCGTTCCGCCTCCGGTAAAGCCAAGGTCTTTTCCGCTTCACCTGCGTCTGCCAGCACAATAAAGTTGAATTCCTGATCCCCCTCCATCGGCAAGCCATCAATCTTTAAACGACGCATTTCAGCGTCAACGTAGTGACGAAGCTGATCTGAGGAAGGACGCCGTTTCAGATCCCCCAGCTCACTGGTCACAGCGACCACCGCACTGATAAAATGTTTACGTTTTCCGACGAACTTAATGACTTTTAATTCCTTGCCATGCAACTTAGCTAATACGACCAGTGCAGGAAGCGGCACTTTCTCCACTGCTTTATTCATCACTGCAAACAAAGTGCTACTCAGTTCATTCAGGTATTTTTCCATCGTAAGCGAAACCGGTCCATCGAAGTGCTCAGCGATGTCTTTAAGCCCATCCGGTATTTTATCCCAAGCGAGAGAGCCGTAGTTTCCACCGGTTTTTAGAACTCCATGAGTTTGCTCTATTTTTTTATCGCTGTTCATCACCAGCGCCCGTAACAGCAGATTATCCGGCGTGATGGTGGCGCTCATCATCTGCTCTTGAAAATAACGGGAGGCCCCCAGTTTATCCTGCATGCCTGCAACACAATCATGAACTGACTGAACAAACAGCGCACCGCTATAATCGTCCGTGCTATCAAAGTTATGGTCAAAATAGTCCAGCAGGCCTGACTTTTCAGCCAGTCCAGATACATTTCGGTCATCGGAGAGATAATGGTGTTGTCATACCGCGTCAGATCGGTAGTGAACCGATCCATAAACGCTTTTTCTTTATCACGGTCAATATACTGCTCATAATCCGACCAATACCTCTGTACCATCCGTTTTAACGTCGAGTTGTCTAATGTGTTTTCGGTGGTACCCACAAGCGCAAAATTACTCGGTAGATATGTTCCGCCAGACAAGTAGAAAGCATACGGGGCTTGTCTTTGAGCCTCCAGAATTGCATCTTCCTCTATCTGCTCCCGCTCAAACTGTCGGCACAACGCCTCTTTCAGCGTGCTTAGAGAAGCCGAAAGCGCAATCCCTCTGATGTAGTGTGGATTTTTATTAAACTGGGTCTTTAACCGATAATTCGCCAGAGCGGTAATATCCTGCACCACAGCAACCGGATCAGACAGATACAGTATGACGCCTTTGTCTGGCAGCAATTCTCTGACAGCCCACCATAGATTGTCCGGCTCAAATAACCATTTCCCATTCCAATGAGAACTGGTGTAATCGGCAATACGCCGGTTGGTATCTATCTGCGTATGATATTCCGCTACGGTATCCCTCAGTGACGAGAACGGCAGAGCATTCTCCCCCTCTCCACGGTTTAGCCATTTTTCCATATCAAAACGCTGCATATATCGCGCACGATATACCGGATCTTCATGCTTTTTACGTACCGCATCCGTCCACTCCACCGCCGACCAGGCCAACCAAAAGGCTTTGTTTGTCAACCCCTTCGGCAACACCGGTAATGTCACCAGTGAAGCACGCGCCAACTCATCTGGCTCATTAATGCAAGGTTTCATTTCACCATTGGCTAGACGCGGCGGGACTTTGCCATCGGCGGGCAGAAGATAGTAGTATCCCTCATCAGTCACGTAATAATTGATCCAGCCATTGACCAACTCATCCCAGATATACAAAAAGCCTGCACGCAACAGACGGGTGGTATAGCCAGTTTCGCCTTTTCCCTCTACCAGCATCGATATGCTCGTCGGCAAATCCGGCACGCCATCACCCTGCGCCTTGATGGCAGGACGAACCAGTAAAACAGGCAGTCCCTTGCGGGTACAAAAATTACAGCCAGGGTTATTCACAATAAAAATCTCCTGTATTGCACACAATTTATTTCAGGTTTTCCGGGTTAAGACGGCCCAGCAATGTTCCGTTCGCGTCGCTAGCGATAATCGATGTTTCTTTAAAGCTCATCGTTCATAATTCCATCGGCTAAAGTTGTAGGTAACGGACTTTACTGGTCATTTCTTGCCACTGTTCATCCGTCCAGCTACGGGTGATACGCTGGTAGTACCCGGTGACATGTTGGCACCGGCCCAACAGCTCTTTCATTCTCGGCGTTTGATGAAACTCGTCATTTAGGGTGACGCCATGTAACGCAAAAGCCGTCAGATCCTGTTTATCGGTTAATGACCACTGCGTCATGGCGATATCAAATAGCGCATCAATCCGACGGCTCAGCGTCTGCCGTTGCGCAAGATCAGACGTCACCGGCAACTGAGCCAATACCTGATTAATCAGGCTAATACGCTGAATTTGAGCAAATGACGCCGACGTTTCCCCTTGCTGGTAACGGACTTTCTCCGGGAAGGCCAGCGTATGCCAGTTACCCTCCAGCCAGAATGTCCAGTGAGTGATGTCATCCGCCGCAATTCGGCGTGAAAACACCCAAGGCCCCATCATCCAGTGCAAATGAAACAGGACACGAGGATCGTAATAACGCAGGATATGCCCCTGCTGTTTCTCCTTGAGATACAAGGCATTAACCAACACATTCTTCATTGCTTCCGGAGATAAATCGCTTTTAAGCAATAAAGTGAACAGCGGCGGAGAGTCCGGCTCGGTTTTCAGGCGTGCTCCATTGAGCAAACGGGACCAAACGTCAGACGACAACTCACGCAACGGCAACAGCCAGGGATAAAGATGTGCTTGCGGAGCAAGAAGCGGTGAAACAACCTCAATCACCGGCAATACTTCCGGCAACTGCGGCACAACCACGCGATCAATCAGCGCATATTGATGTTCAGTAAATGCCAGCGGCTCAGTCAGGTAATGTGTCATCATCAATTCCTTAACCTAATGGCACCGTGGCGTCACCCCGATCGGCGGCTTCGGCAACCATCATGTCACAGGCGGTAAAATTGGGATAAGGCACATCCAGCTTTGCCGGTTCGGCATAATCGAAATTCGCGCTTTTGACGTTAAAATCGCCCGGAGAGCCATGTTCAATCTTGCCTGGCTCCAGGGTCAGATAGGAGCCGCCGCACTGCAAAGTGATTTTCTTCTTGGCTGAAATCAGGATTTCGTCATCGCTACTGGTGATAGTCACCCCTTTCTTGGCAACAACTTCAATCCCATCAGTTTGAGCTTGCACCTGAATCTTCCCGGCAGCCGCAACCAGCTTCATACCTAGCTCATGCACAAAAACCACCATTGATTTTTTTGCCGCCAGTACCATACGTTTCAATGACGAGATTTCAGTGTTGCCACCGGCGGTCATCATCAGGTTTTTATTGGCGCTGTGCTGAATATGTTGCGGTGTCGATAGCGCAATGCCGCCTAACGCCCCCGCGACAATCACCGGTTCCCGCAATTGCTCCACATTCCGTTGCAGAAAATGCTGTTGGGCATCATTATCCAGTGGGTCAATCTGTGCCGTTTGCAACAGATCAGAGAGCGATTCTGCCAATGACAAAGCATCGGCAAGCTGGCGTTTGATTTCATCCATGTCCAGTTGTTTGCCACTGGCTTTAGGCTGGGCATGCGTACTCAGCAATAACCCCTTCCCGGCCCGGATCGCTCCCCAGTCGTCGGTGCGCAACTCAAACCCTTCGCCGCGCTTATTGGGATGCGGTCGCTGTCCATCCACCAGATGGCCCAGATTGAGCTGGCTTTTCCCGCCATATTCGGTGCTCAGTTTGATGTGCTCTTTGCCGCGCTCATCGTCCATGCGCAGTTTGTTGTTGGCCGGTGTGCGCAGCACATTGCGTTTATAGTTGTAGAGGGTTACATGGTCTTCATGCCGGGAGTCATGCAACGCATGGGCGATGTAGGGCCGATCCGGGTTGCCCTGCTCAAACGCGATCGCCACTTCGGTCCCCTGAATCAACGGCCAGTGAAAACCGTGCGTTTTACCGGCGTACGGGCGGGCTAAACGGACCCGCAGGCTTTCTCTGCCTGACGGCCACTCATCCAAATCAAAATCAAATTTGACGCGGTAACGGCCCGTGGTGTCGATATGGCCGTAAGTGTCATTCGGCCAGTCGCTGGTCACCCGTGCCGGAATGGTACCGGCAATCACCGGCCGCGCTCGCAACTCCGGCCGGTAGCACAACACTTCGCTGTACGGGATGCCGCTGAAACTGACCAGATAGTTGCTGTCACGCCGGGCGCTGCTGTGCATAGAGACAATCAGCACCCCCGCTTTGCCCACCGCGGCCGGTCTCTCTCCATCAAGCTCCAGCACTAAGCCGGGGACCAACTCCGGGGAGGAACTTTTGCCGCTGACAAGGTGCTGCCGGTACAGGTCGCGCTCATGGTGCAAACGGGCGTAGAATCCCGCCGTTTCCGGCTCGGGCTGGATCTGTTCTCCCCGCTCAAGAAAGTTGTCGCCATAACGGTAAACTTCCCCCACCACGGTAGTATCCCGATCCCGGCTGATCTGATATTGCAGGTCGTTCCCCGCTTCTCGATAGTTGTAGTCCCGCACTTTCACGCCTTGCGTCACCACCTGATGCTCAACGTGCAAGTCCCACACCGAATCATGGTCGCTGTGATTCATGCCCGCCGGGTCACGTAACGGCAAGCGCACGTCGTACTGATAGTTGCGCTGGTTATCCCCAAACCGCACCACTTCAATCCCCAGACGGCTGTCCATCTCGAAGCGATACCAGATCCCCACTTCCGCCAGAATGCGCTGGATAAAGTCCAGATCGCTCTCCTGCCACTGCACCACCAGTTCCCGCTTGGGGTATTCCCGCGCCAGCGTGAACAGGAAATCCTGCCCGCGAAATTCGTGTCGATCGCGCAGAACCTTTTCCACGATTTCCGGTACCGACTGGTGCTGGTAAATTCCACTGCGTCGGGTGTGGCGCAGTAACGCCAGATAAGGCTCCAGACAGACCTGATAGCGCGTTTCATCCGCCGAGGCGGCAATCCGGTTAAAACGGGTGATGACGCCGTGCACTTTACGCACCTGTACCGGGTTTTCCGGCGCCTGCAAGATAAACGTGGCGGATTTGTTGAGCATCACCGCCGGGTCGATATCCCGGGTCGGGCTGGTGAAATCAATGGTGTAGCAATACGGCGCGCACAGGCGCTCTTCGCCGGTGAAGCTGAATACCTCCAGTTCGGCGCCACAGCGCCGCACTTCAAGGCGGTAGCGGGCATGGCCCGGCAGCGCGGCTTTACTCGCTTGCAACTGGCGAGCCCGCAACATTTTTCTATCCATCAATAGGTTTTCCCCGGATATCAGATAAAACGGCTGTGCAATAGCAAGCGAGGCGCTTCCTACTGTTTCAATAAAGTCCCAGTTGCCATCAGCGATGAGGTCAATTCATCCATTCAACTGGCACAAATCCAACCGAATAAATGCTCGGTTGTCAGCCCTGGTTAATCCGGGGAACAAGAGATTTCATCCGGTATTTCCTGACTCAGCAGTTAACCGGAATGAAAATAATCGTGAGGGCCTGATGCCTGCTCTCGAATTAATAGATTCAATAACGAAATAGACGGTTATTGAATAAGTCAATTCTCCTCATTAGCGCATATTAAAA
>NZ_PUWT01000065.1:0-33367 GCF_002968995.1 Photorhabdus hindustanensis | reverse complement strand
TTTCTGTTTTCTGTTTTCTGTTTTCTGTTTTCTGTTTTCTGTTTTCTGTTTTCTGTTTTCTGTTTTCTGTTTTCTGTTTTCTGTTTTCTGTTTTCTGTTTTCTGTTTTCTGTTTTCTGTTTTCTGTATAGCCCTCACAGACGAAAATATCTCGCGATAAATTACTATAAATCGATCATTTTGTTTAGTATATTAAACAAATTTGGGCGGATTTTCGGGCTAAAAACCAAAAATTTCGCTTTTTAAAACCATATACTAAACAGAGGGTCAGCGTAATGAACCAGTATATTGATTTTAATTCAACTATTTATCCATTCCCTCCCAAACCTGCTTTTCTCAGTAAGGCTGAAAAAAAACATTGCCGTGAAAAAATTAAACGCCTTCTGAAACAGCAGGATGCTGTTATGGTTGCACATTATTACACCGATCCTGAGATCCAGGCTTTAGCTGAAGAGACCGGAGGGTGTGTCGCAGATTCACTGGAAATGGCTCGTTTTGGCAATAAGCATCCCGCCTCTACTTTATTAGTTGCCGGTGTGCGATTTATGGGAGAAACCGCCAAAATTCTCAACCCTGAGAAGCGTGTTTTAATGCCAACGTTGGAAGCTGAGTGTTCTCTAGATCTTAGTTGCCCTGAAAAAGAGTTCACCCAGTTTTGTGATGACAATCCTGATCGTACCGTCGTGGTTTATGCAAATACATCAGCAGCCGTTAAAGCACGAGCGGATTGGGTTGTGACTTCAAGTATTGCTGTTGAACTGATCGATTATCTGGATAGTCAGGGGAAAAAGATAATTTGGGCGCCCGATCGCCATTTGGGGAATTATGTCCGTAAACAAACAGGAGCCGATATTCTTTGTTGGCAAGGGGCTTGTATTGTTCATGATGAATTTAAAACTCAGGCTTTGATAAGGGTAAAAGGTCTGCATCCCGATGCCGCGGTATTGGTTCATCCTGAATCACCGCAAGCTGTTATTGATCTGGCTGATGCTGTTGGTTCGACCAGTCAATTAATCAAAGCCGCCCAATCTTTGCCACATCAGAAACTGATTGTGGCAACGGATAAAGGCATCTTTTATAAAATGCAGCAAGCATGTCCTGAGAAGCAGTTATTTGCAGCGCCTACGGCTGGGGAAGGGGCGAGTTGCCGTAGTTGTGCTCATTGTCCGTGGATGGCAATGAATGGCTTACAAGCCATCGTTCAGGGACTGGAACGGGGAGGGGATCAGCATGAAATATGGGTTGAAAAAGAATTGCGGGAAAAGGCATTGCTTCCTTTAAATAGGATGCTTGATTTTGCAACTCAGTTAAAATAGGAAATTGAATAATGAGAGTAATATTTTATTGTAGATAATAATAGGATATAACAGATGGATTTTTTCAGTATTAACAACATATTAGTCAATATACCTCTGGGAAAGGGAGGATATGATTTATCGTGGATTGAAGCAGTAGGTACGATCGCCGGTTTGTTATGTATTTGGTTTGCCAGTCAGGAGAAGATAATTAACTATTTGTTTGGACTCATTAATGTCACATTATTTGCTGTGATTTTCTTTCAAATTCAACTTTATGCCAGTTTATTGCTGCAATTATTCTTCTTTGCGGCAAATATTTATGGTTGGTATGCCTGGAGCAGGGTTAATGATCAGCAGCAGATTGAACTTAAAATACGTTGGTTAAGTCTGAATAAGGCGGCAATAATTGGTCTAATTTCTGTGCTATTAATTGCCATGATGACTTTTAATATTGATCGGGTCTTTGGCTATCTGACTCAGATTGCCGTTATGATTATGCAAAAATTTGGCTTTAATGTTCAGATGCCGATGTTGGAGCCTGATGCGTTCCCATTCTGGGATTCGACAATGACGGTGCTATCCATTGTGGCAATGGTTCTGATGACCCGCAAATATGTTGAAAACTGGTTGGTGTGGATAGTTATCAATGTGATAAGCGTTGTTATCTATTTCCATCAAGGCGTGCTGGCAATGTCGTTGCAGTATGTGATTCTGTTGGGCATTGCATTTAATGGCTCCCGTTTGTGGATTCAGGCAGCTAAGGAAAACCATTCTTTGCCATTATCCCATAGGAAATAGTTTCCTAACTATGCCAGAGAATTGTTTTGTCGATTTCTGGCATATTTTTAGGTATTTACTTTGATAATTCTCATTTCTAAAGATATTTCAACCATAAGAATAGAGCTAACCACATTTAACTATATCTTGCTATGTCTTGAGTTAAGCATTGATTTATTTATTCTCTACAAAGAATATTTACAGTTTGGCTTCTAACAGTTAGATTAAAATCACAAGATTGCTTTAATTAAATATACAAAGATGTTAGATGAGAGAGGGCTATGAATTATCAGAATGATGATATAAGAATTAAAGAGATAAAAGAATTATTACCTCCTGTGGCACTACTTGAAAAATTTCCAGCAACTGAAAAGGCTGCATTTACAGTGCGTAAGGCTCGCAAAACGATTCATCAAATTCTGACGGGGGAAGATGATCGTCTGTTGGTTGTGATTGGTCCATGTTCTATTCATGATCCTAAAGCAGCAATGGAATATGCCGGACGGCTGAATGATTTGCGTGAGGAGCTGAAAGAGGATCTGGAAGTTGTCATGCGAGTTTATTTTGAGAAACCGCGTACAACCATTGGCTGGAAAGGGTTAATTAATGACCCTCATATGAATCACAGTTTTGATATTAATGATGGTTTGCGTTTAGCTCGTCAGTTGTTGCGGGATATTAATGACATGGGGCTACCGGCTGCGGGTGAGTATCTGGATATGATTTCTCCACAGTATTTAGCCGATTTGATGAGTTGGGGGGCAATTGGCGCTCGTACAACGGAATCTCAGGTCCATCGTGAGTTGGCTTCTGGTCTTTCCTGTCCGGTTGGTTTTAAAAATGGCACCGATGGTGCGATAAAAGTTGCCATTGATGCGATTAATGCGGCAGGTTCCCCCCACAGTTTTCTTTCTGTCACTAAGTGGGGACATTCCGCGATTGTGAATACCAGCGGAAACAACGATTGTCATATTATCCTGCGTGGTGGTAAAGAGCCGAATTATAGTGCCGAACATGTTGCTGCCGTGAAGCAAGGGCTGGAAAAAGCAGGTTTGCCGGCAAGGATTATGATTGATTTCAGTCATGCCAATAGTTCTAAACAATTTAAAAAGCAGATGGATGTGTGTTCAGATGTGAGTCGGCAGCTTATCGCTGGGGAGAAAGCGATTATTGGTGTCATGGTAGAAAGTCATTTGGAAGAGGGAAATCAGAATCCGGATAGCGGTCTGCCATTGGTATACGGTAAAAGTATTACTGATGCTTGCATTGGTTGGGCTGACACTGAAATTTTGTTACGTCAATTGTCGTCGGCAATAAAAGCGCGTCGTGGCTGATAACATTTTTCCAATGTAAAAAAACCGGAATCGACAACTCCGGTTTTTTATGTTTGCTGGAAAATACGCTGTCAGCAATTTTTATAGCAAGAAAATTATTTTGCCTTACCTTGGTTAGCTACCGCAGCGGCTTTTGCTGCGATTTCATCAGCGTTACCCAAATAGTAATGTTTGATTGGTTTCATGTTTTCGTCGAATTCATAAACCAAAGGTACTGCTGTTGGGATATTCAGTTCAAGAATGGCTTCTTCGCTCATATCGTCCAGATATTTAACCAAAGCACGTAAAGAATTACCGTGCGCAGCGATAATCACTTTCTCGCCTTGAGCGACACGCGGTTTGATAACTTCTTCCCAGTAAGGGATCACGCGTTCAATAGTCGTTGCCAGACTTTCAGTCACGGGTAACTCTTCTGGTTTTAAATTCGCATAACGTGGATCGTGGCCTGGGAAACGTTCATCATCTTTAGTTAAATCTGGTGGGGTGATAGCAAAACCACGACGCCACAGTTTAACCTGATCATCACCGTATTTAGCTGCGGTTTCTGATTTGTCCAGACCTTGCAGAGCGCCATAATGACGCTCATTCAGTTTCCAGCTTTTTTCAACCGGCAACCACTGTTGATCAACTTGATCCAGAATGTTCCACAGCGTATGGATAGCGCGTTTTAGCACCGAGGTGTAGGCAAAATCAAAAACAAAACCTTCTTCTTTCAACAGTTGCCCTGCTTGTTGAGCTTCGGCGCGACCTTTTTCAGATAACGCGACGTCAGTCCAGCCAGTGAAACGGTTCTCTTTGTTCCACTCGCTTTCGCCATGTCTTACCAGAACCAGTTTAGTGACAGCCATAGCTTAAACTCCTTAAAAATCAAACTTAATGATAATTGAACGCATTATATTGCTCTATGCACCAGAACAGCAATCAATAGTCTTGTTTCAAACTTTATTTGCTTGAAACGCTGAGATTGCTGAATAGATACCGGGCAAATTTGACATGTCTATAGTGCGCTCACCAACTTGATTGGGTAAGTAAAGAACAGCAAATGAACCAAATTGAGCGCGAAATGGAACCCAACAGCAACCCACAGACGGCCACTCCACATCCATGCTAGTCCATATATTAATCCCGCAAGCGTAGCAAAAATCATCAGTAATGGGCCGCCGACGAAGTGTGCGCCGCCAAAAATCAAAGCGGTGATGATCAGGGCAAAATAGGGGTTAATCCACTGGCTTAACCTCTGTTGGATATAGCCGCGGAATAGCGCTTCTTCTGCCAGGGAAACAAAGAAAATATTTGCCAAAATAAACATCGGCAGCCATTGTGGTATATGCAATTCAACCGCTAATCCTCCAAGCGCTGTTGCAATACTCAACAGTACAGGAATCGCTGTCGCTAAGATTATCCATGCATAAGGGCGAACCTTTGCCAGTGGCTTTGTTGTAAATAGGCCAGGCATGCAGCATAACAGCAGGAAAGGAATGAGTGCTTTGTCAAAGTTGAAATACATTGAGAATGGGACGCTATGAGGGCCTACCTGAACTTTATCGAGATATTTCAGGTTATTAAAACCGGGGAGCAGATGTAGGAATAATGCCGCTGCAAAGGCGAGTAATAGCAGTTCAGTGGTTATTTTAATGATGTTATTTTGCTGAAAATAGATACGTAGCGCGCCTAACAAAAAAATAATCGCAATAGTGGCGATTGCCGGATAAATCATAGTCTGCGTGACGAATCCGGTAATAATCGCAGCCAGTAGAACAATAAGCGCAGTTGTGCGGTGTATCGTTAATAACGCTAGTGATGTAGCAAGTAAACCCCAAATCATATAATTTCCCTTTATTTTTAACAAATTAAAAAATGATCTGAAAAGCAGACCAAAAATCGATGATAGATGTTATTTAGTGAGCGAAAAATAATAATGCATAATAACTAAATTGC
The DNA here is from genome assembly GCF_002968995.1 of Photorhabdus hindustanensis. NCBI lineage: Bacteria > Pseudomonadati > Pseudomonadota > Gammaproteobacteria > Enterobacterales > Morganellaceae > Photorhabdus > Photorhabdus hindustanensis. The sequence goes on along the minus strand of NZ_PUWT01000065.1, from coordinate 28,021 downwards.
GATGCTTTTTTAACTGGTCGGAGAAGAAATCCATCGGTGAGAATTATTTTTTGGTCAAAATTCGGTTAATGGAAAAGCAGTGTTATTAGTAAGGTTTATTTCTGATATATTGGACAGATCAGCCACTTGTATAAATAACCGGTGGCTGTCAGGTTGGGTTTGATCGAGTACAAATCCGTTTATTTTCGTGTACTGATTTTAACCTCCAGCTTACCTTTATTATCTGTTAATCCGGCGCCATAGCGCCCATTTAAGTCATCATTGATACAAAGCTGTAATTCACCAGATAACCCATTTGGGACACTAGCTTCACGACCAATCAAAAAAACGGTTTCACCGACGCGGCCTACCAGCGCACCTACTGGCTGGCCTGGTAACGCGTAGTCTTCCTGGGCAATATGAGCCTTATCTCCTTCGGCCTGACAATTGTTATACCGTGGGTCAAAAGACCATGTGCCGCTGAGATAGGTAATTGTGGTTGTCAGATTTGTATTAACTGTCACATCGCTATTCTGCCAAGGTTTATCCGCAGATACAGATATGGTTACTGGATACAAAATATTGGCCGCTAATTCAGCTTCTTGGGCTTGAAAGCCAGCTCTACCCAAGGCTGCGATTAACTCCGGGCGAGTTGTTGCTGGATACACTTTAGGATCAAGCAACATTTGACCAACGTCTAGCGGATCAAGCGTTGGGAAGTGCTTGTGCAGTGCAATTGCAATCTCGCTAATAGGGAAGTCAAGCTGGCGTAAAATAGCGGCGATATCAATGGGGTAAAGTGGGGTCAGAGAGACTTCACGTAGAGCATTAGCAATAGTGTTGTTATCCCTTTTAGATTGCAATGTATCTATTAACATCGCCTTGGAGACTGAGGTCATAGTAATGCTCCTTATTTTTATTTAAATAAACTCATGATACAACTACTGCCTACCATAAGTTTCTAGTAGGGCAGCGGTTATTTCGCTGGCGCTGATGGATGGGTAGGCCGATTTTAATCCTTGCCCGGTTTCTGTTGCTGAATAACCCGCCAGCGCCATAGCGCTACCTAATACTTTGGTTTGGGTTGCAGGATATTCAGTGATTAATGTCTGTCCGCATTGATTGCCGGATATGCGCTCGTCATAGGCTTTCTGAGCTAATTGTTCTAGCGTTAATGCTTTGCCATATATAGCCAGTAGTATTTCGGTTATTTCGCTGGCGCTGATGGATGGGTAGGCTGATTTTAATCCTTGCCCGGTTTCTGTTGCGGAATAACCTGCCAGTGCCATAGTGCTACCTAATACTTTGGTTTGGGTTGCAGGATATTCAGTAATTAATCTCTGTCCGCATTCACTGCCGGATAGGTGTTCGTCATAGGCTTTCTGAGCTAACTGTTCTAGCGTTAATGCTTTGCCATATATAGCCAGTAGTATTTCGGTTATTTCGCTGGCGCTGATGGATGGGTAGGCCGATTTTAATCCTTGCCCGGTTTCTACTGCTATATAGCCGACTTGCGCCATAGCTGCTGCTAGCATATTCGCCTTGAGATCAGGGAAGGATTTAATTATCAGTTTGCCGCAATCATTGCCACTCATCTGCTGTTGATATGCCGACTGTGCAATTTGTTCTGGTGTTATCACCACCTCTATTGCCACTTCATCACTCCAGATACTTGGGATTGATGTTGCGGTGGCATCCGGCATACTAGCCAGATAAAGTTTATATGTTCCTGCAATCGGGATTGGTGGTAAAGGGATATGGGCTCGTCCAGTTGTGGAATTCTCGGTTTGTTGTATCCATGTATTGTTTGGGACCCATAAGCTGAGTAAATAATGAGTAGTATCGGGACAGCATTGCCATTGAATCTCTATGCCGCTAGATTGGTAATTAGCCTGAATTTGCTGAGGAGTCTCCAGACGTAACCATTGCTGAACCTGACAAAATTCGCTGGCAATATAATTGGAGTCGCTCAATGCTGCTAATGAGAAACGATATTTACCGGCAGGTTTCAGCTTATCAAAAATAATAGTCTCTGAATTCTGTGGAGCGGCAATTGAGCGGTTTTCGGTTTGTCCATCTCTCTCGATTTTTACGTTATAGTGACTGGCGTCTGTTACCTGATTCCACTGCAATATAAGATTAATATCTCTTTCAATAAGGGATTTTTCTTCTAAATTGATGCTCAATTCCGGTATTGACAGACGATGCTGCTGTAATTGATTTTCTGAGCTGGTAAAGTCTTGCCTGGTGGCGGCTACTGACCAGGTATAAACGCCAGCGGCTAATTCCGGCGTGATAGGTAAAATAAATGAATTATCTTTGAGATTCAGTTTCTTATTGAGTAACGTTTCATTATTTGGCGCTTTTAATTTGACCTGATAACCGTCAGCATTTTCCGTATATCCCCATTTGAATTTAGCCTTATGATCCTTATATTCATAAGTTGCCGACAAATTTTCAGGTGGTTTGGGATCGGCAGGTTTAGGGGGATTGGGAGGTGTTGGTTTGCTGTTAATTTCATCTTTAATTTTATTGATAATGCTACCTATGATAGCCGCACCCGCTGCTACGCCCCCGGCAGCGGCTAAAGCTTCTGCACCGCTCTGGATTGTTTCTGTTAGTGCGGCGTCAACTAGTCCTTCACACAGTAATGTCATGGCATAATCAGCGGCTTTTTCGGCGGCTGTCAACGTTAGAAAGGTAGCGATAGCTTCACGATTTTCCAATAGCCCTTTAACAAAAGATTCAGCCGCACTTTTCAGCGCTTCACCGATAGCATTAGGTAATTCCTCTAAGGAGAGGTTGTTTGGCAGCAAAAACTCTACGGTTTTTGGGAAGGAGAGAGTAACGAAATCCGTTCCTGCCATTGTCATGGTATATTTACCGTTTAACACAAAATACAGTTGGTCTTTCTGACTAGCATTATCCGTCTTAGTATCAAACGACGGGGAAATAGAAAACCGGGATGTGAGTAAATGTTCATTGACAAATTGGGTTAATTGGCCGCAATTGGAACCTTTATTGCGTGAGAGTTTCTTTAATTCTTCTATAAAATTAATAAACTGGTTGTTATCTAAATTAAACGCAGGCCAGTCAGTAATTTTAAATCCTGCGCTTTTGCTGTAGGAAAAACCTAATTTCGTTGGATTAGGTAACAAAGGAGAAGAAATTTTGTCCGAGGACAATGAGCCACTGATTTTTAATTTCCCGGTTTTATCTTTTGTACCTGATATTTCTACATTTAAACCGAAATCATGTTTAAAAAACAGCAGTCCACAGCGAAAGACGAATTTATTTTCCTTGACGGTGGAGAAAAGCAGGGTTGGACCGGGGTCCTGCTCAAAACCGGTAATTTGAAGTACAAATAATGAAATTGGATTAAGTAGCTGGATCTCTGCATTGACGCCTTCTTTGGTAATTTGTATATCCCCTTTGAGCTGCAAAGTTTCAATCAGTGTAATGTCAAATAGGGCATGGAGGTGAAATCCTGGCTGATAATGGGTGATGTCTTGATTTAATAACAGAGACTTTTCGGCTAAAGAGGAAATAATAGCATTTTCCTGTTTAATATCACCGTCTGTTTCGCGCCGATAATAAAGGTTGCTCCCCGGATGAAAAACGATATCGATAAAATGACTTGGCCAGGAGAAATTAGAGCCAGAAAATGATGCCTCAAATATACCGTGTATCGATAAATCTTGATTGATAGCGACTGAAGCTAATATGGGGGCATTATCTAGAAAATAAAGGCGTCCACTTAATGCCGGTAGTTTTGCATAATTAATTGTTCCCTCTACCCAATATAATCCAACTTTAGGTTGTTTTTTTTCTGGCACGGCAAAGGTGTAATTAATGCCAAAAGATAAATCACCAAATGTGACGCCAGTCATTCTTCCGTCAAAGGGCTTATCAATAGTGCTTTTTGAGTTTTCGTGACAGATTTTTAAAGATGCCTGTACTTGCTTTTCATCAGCGCTTAAATCCCCGTCAAAACAGTACGTTTCCTGGAACAAATCTAATGTGATGGTGCCTGCTATTTCATATTTTGCGTGATTATCAAACTGATATTTAAGTATTAAATTATTGAAGCCAAAAATCTTAAATAGTTTGAAATCAGGGAGAACGGCAGTATAGCGGCTTTTTTTAATTGATTCGCCTGCGGATATTCCCCGATCCAAACGCCCACTGATCGAGATATCAGCCTGTGGCAGATCGCCATCTTTAACGCCAATCTCAATTAAGTTGTTAAATAAATAATTGCCTTTTAAACGCAAGGTTAGCCAGAAGGTACAACTATGGGATACCGGCGTTTCCATTTCTGTCACTGACTTTGGCAAAGGTATTTGTGGAAAAATGTTACTCAGTTTCTCTGTTTCTGGTGGATTGGCATGATTGGAGAAAGTAAAAAACCCCGCATCCTGTATTAATAACGGGGCTTCTTTCTCAGGTAAATCAAGATGAAAAGCATGGTTGAGTAATTTAAAGATATTGAGATTGTCAGCTCCTGCCTGTTTTGCAGTCATATCAATATAGATGAGAGAATAACTGTTGAATAAAGCAAGCTGGCATTGCATTGGGCTACGCATTTCGCCATCAAATATTTTGCACCAATCAAAATGGGCGTCAATCTCAAATCGTGTTCCCATATTTTACCTCAGATAGTGAAATGTACCGCTAAGGCTATGTTATTTATGGTTCTAAACGCATAGCCTTATGGTTAATATTGAGCGGATAATTTAGGCTTATTTATTTTTATCTTCGTCTTTACCTTTATCTTCGTTTTTATCTTGGTCAAACTTCTTGTCTGTTTTGTTGTATTTACCTTCGGAAACAACAACATTAAGATTTTCCACCACCTTATCAACACCTGTTTCTTTCAATAATGAACTTGGTGGTGCGACGGCAACATAAATATGATTTGCATTACCGATAGCGACTTCTAATAAAGTATTTGCAGGTTGCTCACCTTTTTCGGGTGAAACTACACTAAAAAGAAAAGGCGCTTCAGGAGTCGGGGTTGCTGATGGAATATTTAAATCAACGTTATAACTGTCTTGACCAAGTTTAAGCTTGACTGATATGACGGCGCTTAGACCACTCATTGTTATTCTCCCAATGGGTATGTAATAGTCGGGAATCCATCTTTGGCCTGATGGAAACATTCTGTCACTTTACTTCTAGGAATAGTTTAATCGAAAATCTAATTCGCTAAATAATCTATTTAATTAAATGTGATGAATGTCTATATAATGATTGTGATCGTGAAGTGGCATTGTTAAGTGAATTAAGTTTCATTTAAACATAAATAATTGAAGGGTTGGTTTTATTATTTTCTGCTATATGAAATTAATGTTCTTATATTTAAATGTATTATTTTCATAATTAAATTATCTTACGAAGAAAATATTAATAACGGGTACTTTTATGTTGCCTGACTTTCTTGGCGCTTTATAATTGCTATGAATAGATAAAGCCAGCATGTTTGCACGTGTATTGCTACGAGATTGACATAAACGCACTTTTGCAATGCTGGCTTTTGTTTCAGTATTAATCTCATTTTAATACGTTAATGGTTGATTCTTTCTGTTTGATAACGATATATGTCGCCATCAGGAATAAATATCAGCCGGTGAGTAATGCATCGCGGCGCGTCTTCCTGATGATGAGAAACAAACAGTAGCTGAGTATCACCGTCAGCGATCATGATATCAATAAAACGTAATATTAACTGGCGGTTGAGTGGATCAAGCCCTTGCAGAGGTTCGTCAAGGATCAATAAAGCCGGATGTTTAACCAGTGCGCGAGCTATTAGAACCAGCCGTTGTTGTCCCCATGAAAGGCGCTGAAACGGACCGTTGGCAATCTGAGCTGATAATCCCAGTAAAGCCAGCCATTCATCAGCAAGTTGCTGTTGGCGATCTGATACGGTCTGATAAAGACCGATTGAATCGAAGAAACCAGATAGAATCACATTACGAACACTGATACTGACACGATATTCCAGATGAATGCTGTTGCTGATATAACCAATATGGCGTTTGATATCCCAAATAGTTTCGCCGCTACCGCGTTGACGGCCAAAAAGGATCAGCTCATTACTGTAGCCTTGAGGATGATCTCCGGTAATCAGACTCAAAAGCGTTGATTTTCCGGCGCCGTTTGGGCCAATAATTTGCCAATGTTCACCTGGATTAACTTGCCAATCTAGCCCATGCAAAATGGGTTGATCATTATATTGAACGATACCGTTACGTAGGATAATCAGAGGCTGATCGGGCGGTAATTGCTCATCGACAGGAAATTCATCTGTTTCAGGTAAATGAATGCCGTCTAATTTTTCACTGTGAGCCAGTTGAGCCACCAGTGAATCCGCCATCACCTTTTCTTTGATGCCGACAGAGGTTAGCTGGCAATCCGCGAGTACGCCAATCTGATCAACAAAATCTGGGATTTCACTAAATCGGTTAAGGATAAGTACCAAAACTATCCCTTTTGATGACAATTTTTCCAGTAATTCAGTGAATTGACCACGAGCGAATAGATCCAAGCCATTAAAAGGTTCATCAAGAATCAGCAAGTCAGGTGAAGCCATCAGTGCCTGGCAAAGTAATGTCTTGTGGGTTTCGCCGGTAGAAAGATATTTAAAACGACGGGAAAGTAAATCCATAATACCAAACTGTTTTGCCAGCTTTAGGCAAAGTTCATTATCTTTATGATAAAGTTGGATAATTTCTGCCGCAGTGCGACCGGTATCATCTTCATCATCACTGAGCATATCAGTATTATTGCGTTGCCATTCTTCTTCCGTCAGTTTTTGTAATTGTTCTTGAGAGACGCGGGCGCACCTGTGAAATGAGTAATTTAGTTCACCGGAAAGTAGGGCTAATTCATTTGAAAGCGCACGGGCCAATGATGATTTTCCGCTACCATTAGCGCCAATAAAAGCCCAATTTTCACCAGAGGTTATTTTTAATGATGATAACTGCAAGGTTTGAGTATCACTTAAACGGAAACAGCCTTGCGCTATTTGCAATTCAGACATCTTTTATTCCTTTTTAAGCAACGCAAATATCTTCCCACAAATAAGCGGAATGCCGCAGAATGTCAATATTAACTTTTAATTAACATTTAACATCGGACACTAAGGGATGCGTAAGGCACGTAATTCCATGATATCCCTGGATATCCTGAATTGTTCAGTGATAATAGCCGCAATTCTTAACACAGAGTTGCAATAATCACCTGGTCAGCATTAAAAAGTGCAGTGATTTTATCTCCAGGGTGTAGTTTCAGGTTATTGACTTCTTGATTGGGCAGGGTAGAACAGAGGGTTTCACCGCCATCAAGGGCAATAATAATTTCTGTGTTCTCTTCGCCTGTTTCAAGGTTACTGATCTGCCCTGTCAGGGCATTGTCGAAATGACCGATAGAAAATCGCTCTTTAGTGAGTTTCACCCAAGGCGCTTTAATCAGCGCCAATACTTCCTTATCTTTTACCAAGCCAAGACGGTTGGCACTCTGTTCTGTTAATGCCGCATTCAGTGATGTTTGACCATCTGCCAGCAAGATGCGGACATGCTGTTGTACCTGATTATGGTCACGGTCAGTAATTGTGCCAAAGAATTGGTTACGGGCGCTGGTTTGCAGAGAAAAACGGGAAATGGCGGCTAACAGACTGTCGAGGGGAAGTTGGTCATCTTTTAGCACATCAAAGGCTTTTTGCTGAATTTGTGTCAGTAGATCGTAAAGTTGCAACAGACGTTCGCCGTAGTGGGTAAGATTTGCTCCTCCTCCTCCTCTGCCGCCTGTAGCACGATCCACCACTATTTCATCTGCTAACTGATTCATTTCGTTAATAGCATCCCAGGCACTTTTATAGCTGATCCCTGCCAGTTTTGCCCCCTGGCTGATAGAGCCGGTTACTTTAATCTGTTTAAGTAATAATATTCGCCGTGGATCGGCGAATAACCGTTGTTGTAATTTTAGTGTCAATAGAATTTCGGCTTGCATAATAGTTTTTTTCAGGAAATATGATCGTAAATTTTTATTGGCTAACCCACAAAAACGCACGTTTAGCCGGTTACTGTTGTTTGTCTTTTGTCTAGAATGGTACTAATTATAGCGGTATTACCCGCTATGGTTAAAAATATGTTATGTTGCCGGCTCATTAAATGAGCCATTATGTGAGGCTACCATGTTTGAGTTGATTAGAAGTATGGCTTTTGCCCTGGTCATGGTACCGGTGGTGATGGCTGGAATTTTAGGTTTAATTTATGGTCTTGGGGAATTGTTTAATATCGTTTCCCGTATTGGTCGTTCTGAAAAGTAAAACTAATATTTCTTTTACACCAGATGCTATTCCGATTACCCGGTGATTTACCGGGTAATTTGTCTTAATTAATTATAATCATTTCAATTTTATTCATCTGGTTTTTCTATTACAGTATTTTAATTCGAATTAAATTAGATAGTAAAAGTTGCTCACGATTTGCCGATTAATATTGGAACACTCTTCCATTTAACGCTATATCTTGCTATATACAACGAACTAATGGGTAAGAAACAGGTGGAAAACAAATGAGAAAGAGTTTTGGCAAACTGCTAGTCGGCGTTGTCGTTTCTTTTGCTTTGACGTGGCAAGTGTGGGCTGCGGAAAAAGTCACGTTGTTCGCGGCAGCCTCGCTGACTAATGCACTTGATGATATTGCACTACAGTATAAGCAAAAGACAAAAGGTGAAGTGGCGGCTTCTTATGCTTCATCTTCCACTTTGGCACGCCAGATTGAGCAAGGTGCGCCGGCAGATATTTTTATTTCTGCTGATCAACAGTGGATGGATTATGTTGCCGGCAAGAAACTGATTATTGATGAAACTCGGTTGACTATGTTGGGAAATCAACTCGTTCTGATTGCGCCGAAAGCGAGCAGGCTCAATAAAGTTGACATTAATAAAGAAACCAAATGGAAATCTTTGTTAGAAGGCGGCCGTCTTGCCGTTGGTGATCCCGATCATGTTCCGGTGGGTATTTACGCTAAAGAGTCTCTGCAATATTTGGGAGCATGGGAGACGATAAATCCTCTGCTAGCGCGCACTAGTAACGTGCGCAGTGGTCTGGCGCTGGTGGAACGTGCGGAAGTTCCGTTGGGCATCGTTTATGGTTCAGATGCTATTGCGAGTGATAAAGTCAAAGTGGTGGGGATCTTCCCGGAAGAGAGCCACAAACCGATTGAATACCCAATGGCGATAATCAAAGACCATAATAATCCCAATGTTCTCAAATTTTATGAATATTTGAAAACCCCTGAAGCCGTTGCAATTTTTAAACGTTACGGTTTTCACCCACTTTAGGAATGGATTTTTTGGTGATGTTGAGTGAATACGAATGGCAGGCCATCATCCTGAGTCTGGAAGTTTCAGGTATGGCGGTATTACTGAGTCTGCCATTTGGGATCTTAATGGCGTGGATTCTTGCTCGTTTCCAGTTTCCCGGTAAATCGTTACTCGACAGTATGATCCATCTACCGCTGGTGTTACCGCCAGTGGTAGTGGGTTATTTGCTATTGATCAGTATGGGACGTCGTGGATTTATCGGTGAATGGTTATATGACTGGTTTGGGATCAGCTTCGCATTTAGTTGGCGTGGCGCCGCATTGGCTTCTGCTATTGTTGCTTTTCCGTTGATGGTCAGGGCGATACGTCTGGCGTTGGAAGGTGTCGATCGACGACTGGAACAGGCCGCTCGTACTTTGGGAGCGAATCCGTTGAAGGTATTTTTTACTATCACATTGCCGCTCTCTTTGCCTGGGGTTATTGTGGGCACTGTTTTGGCATTTGCCCGTTCATTGGGTGAATTTGGCGCAACTATCACTTTTGTATCCAATATTCCAGGCGAAACGCGGACGATCCCTTTGGCGATGTATACCTTGATTGAAACCCCCGGAGCAGAAACCGCCGCGGCTCGTTTGTGTGTCATTGCCATTATTCTGGCGTTGATGTCACTGATGGTTTCTGAATGGTTAACCCGTTGGGGAAGGAGACGTTTGGGAGCAACATGTTAGAGCTGGATTTTGAGCAACAACTCGGTGATTTTCATTTACAGGTCAAGACACAGCTACCCACTGAGGGAATTACGGCTGTTTTTGGTCTTTCAGGCGCCGGGAAAACTTCATTGATAAATGTTATTGCCGGTTTGATACGTCCACAGAAAGGGCGGATTGTCCTTAATGATCATGTGCTGGTTGATATTGAAAAAGGTACCTGCTTGCCGCCAGAGCAACGCCGTATAGGCTATGTTTTTCAGGATGCCCGGCTTTTTCCTCATTATCGAGTAAAAGGTAATCTTCAATACGGGATGTCTCCGGTGATGAAGCCGGAATTTGAGAGCATTGTTAGTTTGCTAGGGATTGAGCACTTACTATCTCGTTTTCCTCTTACCTTATCCGGCGGTGAAAAGCAGCGGGTTGCTATCGGTCGAGCTTTATTGACGGCACCTGATCTGTTGTTAATGGATGAACCATTGGCATCGCTGGATCTCCCCCGTAAAAGAGAACTCCTGCCTTATCTTGAAAGGCTTTCTGGAGAGGTCAATATCCCGATTTTGTATGTCAGCCATAATCTGGATGAGATTTTGCACCTGGCGGAAAATGTACTCGTTATGGATAACGGCAAAGTCAGGGCAACAGGAAAATTGGAAGAGGTTTGGTCCAGTAGTGTGCTACGTCTTTGGTTACAAAAAGAGACCCTTAGCAGTATTCTGAATGTTTCAATGGTTGAACATCATAATCGTTATGAAATGACAGCGGTGGCGCTCGCTGACCAGGCTTTATGGCTGCCGAAAATGGATGTTCAACCGGGAACCGATTTGCGTATCAGAATAGATGCGTCAGATGTTTCATTAGTACTGGAACCTCCGCGCGGCAGTAGTATCCGTAATATTTTACCGGTGAAAGTGGTTGAGTTCTTTGATGATAATGGACACGTTGATGTCAAATTGGTGTTGAGTGGTCACTATTTATGGGCAAGGATCACTCCGTGGGCAAGGGATGAACTTAATTTGCGGCCTGGGCAGTGGCTTTATGCTCAGATAAAAAGTGTTTCTCTTAATCGGCAACCGTAGTTTCTGTTTATTAAGAAGCGATTCGTAAATTGGTAGCCACTGGAAGCAATCGGATCGCTATAAATAATTTAAATAATAACGGGGAACCTAGCTAAGGATTACCCCGATAGTGTGGTTTTGTGGGTTTATAGAACATACTTGCGAATAACTTCGGCAATACCTGGCTGAGTATTATCCAGCGTCACCAGATCGGCTCGTTCTTTGATAGCATCTACACTGTTACCCATAGCGACGCCGAGTCCAGCGGCTTCCAGCATACTCAGGTCATTAAAGTTATCACCAAAGGCAATAACATCTTTCATCCTCATGCCTTGAGATTCAACCCACTGTTGCAAACGCATACCTTTGCTGTTGCCTCTCTTGCTAATATCCACCTGATCGAACCATGACCATTCACACGAAAGACCTGTGTCATTTTCGATTTGTGCAGTTACTTCCCGCAGTTTTACTAAATCAGGAGAGCTGGTGGCAAATTTCCAAATAGACTGTACTTCATCAATAGCATACTGAAAGCTATTAACATGTCGCATAGTTGGACGTTGGGATTCAGGTAGGGTTTCAGACCATTTCATGGTACGGACAACTGTGTCATACGGTTCTTCATATAACATGGCGTCATCCACATACATTAGACGGTGAATATCTGTGTTTTTTAAGTGGGAGAGAACTTTTATGGCTTCTTGAGATGATAGCGGATCTGAGGCTAATACTTTCTTTTCATGGTAATCATACAGATAAGTACCATTACAGCAGATGGCAGGAGTATCGAGTTGCAAAGCCTGATAAAAAGGGTGGATAGCGACATGATGACGGCCGGTGGCGATAAGCACCTTAATACCAGCTTTACGTGCTTCATTTAGTACAATGAGTGATTCGGGCAGGATATTTTTTTGAGGATCGAGTAGTGTACCATCCAGATCCAGCGCAATGATGCGATATGACATAAATTAGCCTCATAACTATATATAATATAAGGATATTACATTGAAACTGAATAAAGCTACACCAATTGTGCGGTGAGTTTAACCGATAAAACCAATCGAGTCGTTACAGCGCAATAAAATGGCAATAGATAATTAAGGAGTGAAGATGAAACAAGTAGTTTATACGGCGAGTCCAAACAGTTGTCAGATTCATGTTTGGAGCCTGAATAATGAAGGTGAGTTATCACTCATTCAGACAGTTGATGTACCGGGGGAAGTACAACCAATGGTGGTTAGCCCGGATCGTAAACATCTTTATGTTGGCATCCGACCACAATTCAGTATTGTCACTTACCAGATTGGCTCTAGTGGGGAACTGGTACAACAGGGGATTTCATCAATACCGGGTAGCCCGACTCATATCTCTACAGATAAGCAAGGTCGCTTTCTATTCTCTGCCTCCTATAGTTATAACAATCTGAGTGTCAGCCTAATTGACGAACAGGGGATTGTGGGTGAACCTGTTCAGGTTATTGAAGGTTTGCAAGCACCGCATTCAGCTAATATTGACTGGGATAATAAACAACTATTGGTTCCTTGTCTGAAAGAAGATCACATCCGTATTTTTGAAATGACAGAAGAGGGTTATCTGACAGAAAAGCGTGCTGAGGAAATCACTACGGCAATGGGTGCGGGTCCTCGTCATATGGCATTTCATCCAAATCAGCAGGTGATTTACTGTATTAATGAGCTGGATTCTACGGTGGATGTTTATCGCAAGTGGGAAAAATATCGGGCTGTTCAGACGATTGATTCATTACCGGCGGATTTAGCGGGTGTTCGTTGGTCTGCGGATATTCATATTACACCGGGTGGTCGTCATCTTTATACCAGTGAACGAACTTCAAGTTTGATCAGCCATTTTGTTATTTCACAAGATGGTCTTAATTTGACGCTGGCAGGACACTATAAAACCGAAACTCAGCCGCGTGGTTTTGCTATCGATCACAGTGGAAAATATCTGATTGCATCCGGTCAAAAGTCTGACCATATTTCAGTCTCTTCTATTGATCAATATACCGGTAAATTGACTGAATTGACGCGCTATCCAGTAGGTAAAGGCCCAATGTGGGTAACGGTGCTGGCCCTGTGAATTTGATAAAGTTGTTGGGTGTTAACGGTGGTTGTGTGTGCTAGTTACGGTTTAATCTGGTAGACATTGATGTAAAGAACCGGTAATTACCAGATCAATTTTGAGCTAATACAACTCCAAATTTCGCAGTCATACAACCGGACAGATGCAAAAATGGTTTCCTGTGTCTGCTCGGTTGCTCTAAACTCATCCAGTGATTGCTCCCGCCTGCTGTAACGTGATGGCGTCACATACCTTGTATTCACGACAAAATCTCGTTGAAAGCGCTTTGATGGAAGCCTCGTGTGATGCAACTACACCAATCCTTGTACTTTTAACAAATACGCAATATCATCCATATAACGAAAATACGCAAAATACGAACTCAAACAGATGCAATAGGGAGGCAGTATGATTACTAAATCGCAATCCAAATCGGAGAATGTTAGCTTTGACTTTCTTTCAATTGAGTTATCAAATGACAAGGATGTTGCCAAACATATCAATTTGTCTGAAATTCCCGCTGATGAGATAGATCAGTATGTGGTAATAAAGTTGCCAAGAGCAATTGATTATCATGATATTAAGTTGGCAATAGCTAGCGCAGTAACCGCTGTCACTACATTCAATAAGAACAAACATCGGTCTGTTATGACCGAACCATCTTCAAAAATTGGATTTGCTTCCCGTAATGAAGCACGCCTTGAAAAATTAAAAAATCAGATCATCACTGATTCAGAGTGGCTGACTGCAAGTGAACTTAGCAAATTGGCCGGATCTAAATCAATGAATTCCAGCGCTGCGGCAAATCGTTTGAAAAAGTCGAAAAAAATATTCGCATTGCCAATTAATGGCAAAGACCTATTCCCATTGTATGCTCTAGACGAAGGCGGCCAACCGTTACCAGTGATAAAGAAAACCATTGCGCTGTTTGGAGACAAAAAGACCCCTTGGTCAATGGCTATTTGGTTCGGCACACCAAATAGCTGGCTTGGTAATAAAAAACCAAAGGACCTTGTATTAACTCAACCTGATGATGTTTATATGGCAGCCAAAGAAGAAGCTGAAGGGCCGCGTCATGGTTGATGATAAAAAAGAATTTCAAGAAGATATACCGCTTCCCCCAGAGAATACAGCAACCAAAATCCAAAAGTGGAAAGCGGGTACACCTATTGAACGTATTCATAAAGCCGAGTTTAAAGGCGCTGAATTTAATCCTGGTGTTGGTAATGCCCGTTTTAGCCCGTTTAAAAATAATGGAATCTTTGTTCCAACACTTTATGGAGGTGAAAACGTAGGAGTCGCTATTATGGAGACGATTTTGCATGATATTCCACTAAATTGCGCCGGTATACCTGTTGAACTGAGTAAACTGGATGATTTAGCGTATAGCCAAATTACGCCAAAAAAAGACATCAAGTATGTGGATATCAATCCACGAATATTGAAGAAATGGGGGATTATTCAAGGCCAACTAGTAGAATCAGAAGCATCGGATTATCATATTACTCAGCTCTGGGCAGCAAAAATTTATCATGACAATCCTGATGCTCAAGCAATTCGATGGCCCTGTGACTGCTCCCCGCCGTAAAAAACGGCGAGGCTTCCCACTTCTCAGGCCGCCACCGTCTTTATGACGGATTTACGCTGGCCTCCGTGGGCAGAAACGACGAGTCCCGCCGCCTGTAATTCTGTTATGCCCTTGTGCTGGATGTTGATCGCCGCATTGATATCGCGGTCATGTTCGACTCGACAGCAAGGGCATGGCCAAATCCGCTTATGCAGCGGCATTTCCGGCACTTTGTGACCGCAGCAATGGCAGGTTTTCGAACTGGCGAACCACTGATCCAGTTTGACCAAATGGACGCCCGCCGCTGCGGCTTTGTATTCCAGTTTCTTGATGAAGCCATGCCAGCCCGCATCCCCGATAGCGCGGGCAAGGTGGTGATTCTTCATCATGTTAGCCGATTTCAGCGTCTCAACAATTATCGCTTGGTTTTCGTCAACTATTGTCCGAGAGAGTTTGTGTTGAAAATCGGCGCGGGCATGGGCTACCCGCTCATGGACTGCCGCCAGACGTAATCGTGCCTTGCCGCGGTTAGCGCTGCCCTGTTGTTTGCGGGACAGCGATTTCTGTTTACGACGCAGGTTACGGGCGGCGTTGATAAGGTGATGGGGGTTATTGACCTTCTCCCCGGTCGACTGGATAAGATAGTGGGACAAACCCATATCGCAACCGGTCACGCGGGTGATAACGCCCGGCTTTTCCGGCGCCTCTTTGCCATCGTCACACAGGATAGCGGCGAAATACTTTCCCGTGGCGGTTCGGGATAGCGTAATGCTCTTCACTTCCCCTTCAATTTCTCTGTGTATGCGTGCCTTTATCGGTGACAATTTCGGGATCTTCACTGCGCCCTCCAGCACTTTCACCCCAACACAGTGATAGCTCGATTGCTTACCCTGTTTGCGTTTGAACGTGGGCAATTGGGCGCACAACTTCGGATTGAAGAAATTATCAAACGCGATATGCAGATTGATCACCGCCTGCTGTAATGCAATGGAGTCATATTCCCTGAGCCAGGCATACTTGCGGGATTGCTTCGCGACCGCCAGTAACGGTTTGAGGTCTTTGCGCGGATTTAAACTTACGCCGTGACGTTTGTAGGTATGCTTTTTGATGTGCAGCGCCTTGTTGTACGCAAAACGGACCGCCCCGAACTGGCCGTTAAGATACTCAGCCTGTTCAGGTGTGGGGTAGATGCGGACTTTGGTCGCTCTTAACATGTTCAGCGCTCATTGAGAAAGTGCATTGATTTTAGCCTGTTTTACCGGCAGATATCAATCCAGTCAGGAGACGTCTGAGTCGCCAGCCCTAAAGCCCTCTGGGCTTTTCGCCTGATATCCCCGCCCGCACTGGGCAAGGGTTTACGGCGGTTTTTGCTAAGCAGCACGGCGGTAAAGCAATAATAATTTTTGGAGATCGGGTGGAAGAAAAAGATTTGCATGTGTCTCTTGAATCAGAGTCCGCCGCTATTTCTAAAGAGGTTAACGAAAAACTTAGAGAGCTTGCAGATGAAATGGAATTGGTTTTAGTACCTACAGATATGACATGAAGGAAAGGCCATATATACCCGTCATCTTTCAAGTTGTCTCTTTGTTGGCTGCACTCGCTCACCCCAGTCATCCCGGCCACGTAGTTATCTATGCTCCCGGGGATTCACTCCCTTGCCGTCGCGATGCATCTTGAAATCCATAGGGTATAAGTACAGAAAAGCGCAGAAAAACAGCCAGTCAGTTACTTAACTGACTGATATTACCCAATTGGGAGCCTTTTTTGATCAAGCCGGAACTTAGTTTTAATTAACTGCTCAGTAATAAATTCAGAAGAATTTATTTAATAAAGGAAAATTACAAATTTATTGAACCAGAGACAGCCTTTGTCAGGCGTGAAAGTTGCTCCGGTTGAATAATATAAGGCGGCATTAAATAAATCAGCTTGCCAAATGGTCTTATCCAGACACCTTGAGAAACAAAATGGTGCTGCAACACCGCCATATTCACGGGTTGCTTCATCTCCACGACGCCAATTGCACCGAATACCCGAACATCAGCCACTTTTGCATGGTGTTTTAGTGGCATCAACTCACTCTTTAATTGGTTTTCAATTGATTTAATACGTTGTTGCCAAGGGCTGTGTAATAACAGTTTCAAACTGGCTTCTGCCACGGCACAAGCTAATGGATTGCCCATAAACGTTGGGCCATGCATAAAACAGCCTGCTTCACCATTGCTAATTGTTTCGGCCACCTTACGGGTTGTCAGTGTTGCTGATAGTGTCATATAACCACCTGTCAGCGCTTTTCCTACACATAAAATATCTGGCTCAATTTCAGCATGTTCACAAGCAAACAATTTTCCTGTGCGGCCAAAACCGGTGGCAATTTCATCCGCAATTAATAGAATCTGATGCTGATCACAAAACATTCTGACCTGACGCAGATATTCAGGATGATAAATTCGCATGCCTCCAGCACCCTGTACGATAGGTTCAAGGATCACCGCGGCGATATCACGGGAATGCTGCTCCAGCAGAGTACGAAATGGCATGATATCCCGTTCGTCCCATTGAGAATCAAATCCGCACTGAGGCGATTCGGCAAACAGATGGGGTGGCAGATAGCCTTTGTAGAGATTATGCATTGAATTGTCGGGATCACAGACCGACATAGCGCCGAATGTGTCACCGTGGTAACCGTGCCGTAATGTCAAAATACGCTGACGTTTCTCACCTTTTGCTTGCCAGTATTGCAATGCCATTTTTAACGCCACTTCCACCGCGACGGAACCTGAATCCGCCAGAAAGACACATTCCAGTGAGGGGGGGGAGATTGCTGTTAATTGCCTGCAAAGTGCCACTGCGGGTGGATGAGTAATGCCGCCAAACATGACATGGGACATCTGATCAAGCTGAACCTTAGCGGCTTGGTTCAAAACCGGATGATTATATCCATGAATGGCAGCCCACCAGGAAGACATGCCATCTATCAGCTTACGGCCATCAGACAACTCTAGTTCCACCCCAGAAGCCCCAACGACAGGGTAAACCGGAAGAGGGTTGGTCATGGAGGTATAGGGATGCCAAATATGGCGTAGATCAAATTCAATATCGGAAGCAGTCATAAGGCTTGATGTAAACTAATTTACTTAAAATTGGTTGACAGTATAGCGGCATTATTTAAACTGGCTACACTTTTTTCACACTGGAGATGTTATTGTGATTGAGCGTAAGCAATGGACAATTAAGCAGGCGCAAGAGCTGTTTGATAAACCTTTTTTTGAATTATTATTTCAAGCACAACAGGTTCATCGTATCTATTTTGACCCACAGCAAGTACAAGTCAGTACATTACTTTCCATCAAAACCGGGGCCTGTCCAGAAGATTGCAAATATTGTCCGCAAAGCTCCCGTTACAAAACCGGCCTTGAAAAAGAGCGGTTGATGGAAGTGGAACAGGTGATTGATTCTGCTCGTAAGGCCAAAAATGCCGGTTCAACGCGTTTTTGTATGGGGGCTGCGTGGAAAAATCCCCATGAGAGGGATATGCCTTATCTGGAAAAAATGGTTAAGGAAGTCAAAGCACTGGGAATGGAAACCTGCATGACGCTGGGTATGCTCAATGGTTCACAAGCACAGCGACTGGCGGAGGCAGGATTAGATTATTACAACCACAACCTTGATACCTCCCCGGAATTTTATGGCAACATCATTACCACTCGAACCTATCAGGACAGATTGGATACCCTTGATAAAGTACGTGAAGCAGGAATAAAGGTGTGCTCTGGTGGTATTGTCGGTCTGGGTGAAGCGATCCGTGATCGGGCCGCGTTATTGGTACAACTGGCAAATCTGCCAAAACCGCCGGAGAGTGTACCCATCAACATGTTGGTTAAAGTCAAGGGCACGCCATTGGCTGAAAACGAAGATGTAGATCCTTTCGATTTTATCCGCACGATTGCTGTTGCCAGGATCATGATGCCATCTTCTCATGTCCGGTTATCCGCAGGTCGTGAACAGATGAATGAGCAGACACAAGCGATGTGTTTTATGGCTGGCGCTAATTCTATTTTCTATGGCTGTAAGTTGCTCACTACACCCAACCCAGCGGAAGATAAAGACTTACAACTGTTTCGCAAGTTGGGTATTAATCCTCAGCAGACTCAGACGGCATTCGGTGATAATCAGCAACAGCAGTATTTGGCAGAAGCCATCATCAATGCAGATAACGAACAATTTTATAACGCGGCATTATAATGGATTGGTCAGCTTATCTTTCCCGGCAATTGTCTGAGCGTCGGGATACTTCTCTATGGCGTCAGCGGCAGGTCAATCAGAAATCAGATGGGCGTTTCCTATATACTGTTGATGACAAATATCTTAATTTTTCCAGTAATGATTACCTTGGGTTAAGCGCTAATTCCGCAGTTATTGCTGCATGGCAGCGGGGAGCTGAACAATATGGCGTTGGCAGTGGGGGATCAGGTCATATTGCGGGTTATACAAAAGCCCATCAGCTATTGGAACAGCAATTAGCTGACTGGTTGGGTTACCCAAAAGCATTACTGTTTATTTCAGGATATTCTGCGAATCAAGGGGTCATTGCCGCGTTAATGACGAAACAGGATCGAATTATTGCCGATCGTCTGAGTCATGCTTCATTAATGGAAGCGGCAATGCATTCTCCGGCTCAATTACGGCGTTTTCTTCATAATCAACCTGAATCACTTGCAGATTTATTGGCAAAACCCTGTATTGGCAAGACGCTGGTGGTGACGGAAGGTGTATTTAGTATGGATGGTGACTGTGCACCGTTGGCAGATATTCATCAGCAAACCAAGGCTTCTGGATACTGGCTAATGGTGGATGATGCTCATGGTATTGGCGTCTGTGGTGAGCAGGGAAGGGGAAGTTGTTGGCAGCAGAAAGTCAAACCAGAGATCTTGATTGTCACTTTTGGTAAAGCATTTGGGTTGAGTGGCGCCGCAGTGCTTTGTGATGAACAGACGGCAGAATATCTGATTCAGTATGCCCGTCATCTGATCTACAGCACTTCTATGCCGCCCGCGCAAGCACAGGCGCTTTCTGAAGCTGTTCGGCAGATACAAGCTGGTGATGAATTACGTCAACGATTGCAACAGAATATCAATTACTTTCGTCAGCAGGCGCAGAAATTGCCCTTTAATCTGACCGATTCAACCACAGCGATTCAGCCATTGATTGTGAGTGATAATGAACTGAGTATCTCCTTATCCCGGTATTTGCAACAAAAAGGGATTTGGGTTACAGCCATTCGTCCACCAACAGTGCCGCCGGGCAGTGCCAGATTACGTATTACTTTGACGGCCAGCCATACGCTACAGGATATTGATATGTTGATGGAGGTATTGCATGAGTTCCGTAGTTGAATTTGTTAATAAACAGGCGATTGCCGGAGCATTTGGTCGAGCAGCCGCCAACTATGATGTGGTTGCGAAATTACAGCAGCAAGCCGGTGAATTCCTCATGCAACAAGCCGATGGGCATCCTGGTAAGTTAGTCTTGGATGCCGGTTGCGGTACGGGGTTTTTTAGTCAACGCTGGCGGCAACAGGGGAAGCAGGTTATTGCATTGGATTTGGCGTCAGGTATGTTGATTCATGCCCGTAAACAGTTAGCGGCGGACTATTATCTACAAGGGGATATTGAACATTTAGGGCTTGCTGACAGCAGTGTTGATATCTGTTTCAGTAATCTGGTTGTTCAGTGGTGTGAGAATTTATCCAGCGCTTTAAGAGAACTTTATCGGGTAACACGTCCTGGTGGATTGATTCTGTTTTCCACCTTGGCTAAAGGTTCATTACATGAATTGAAACAAGCCTGGAGCGTGGTTGATAACTACCAGCATATTAATCACTTCCTGCCGCAGCAGACGATTAAAGATGCGTGTCGGGGATTCCGGCATTGTCTTATTAGTCATGTTTATCGCCAACAATATTCTCATATATTGCCGCTATTGGGTTCGCTGAAAGGGATTGGCGCGACTCACCTTCATTATGGGCGTCAGCAGGGGTTGATGACGCGTGAACGGCTGATTGCTCTAGAACAGGCTTATCCACGAGAAAATGAACATTTGCCTCTTAGCTATCAAGTTGTCTTTGGAGTGATTTATCGTGACTAAGCGCTGGTTTTTGACAGGTACAGATACCGAAGTGGGTAAAACAGTTGTAAGTTGTGCTTTGCTACAAGCGGCAACTAAAGCAGGATATAAAACAGCAGGTTATAAACCTGTCGCTTCCGGTAGTGAAATAACACCGGCAGGTATTCGTAATTCCGATGCGCTGGCATTGTTGGCAAATAGTTCTGTGCCTTTGCAATATGAAGAAGTGAATCCGTTAGTATTTGTTGAAGCAACATCGCCCCATATTGCCAGCGATGACCTGAATCAACCTATTGATTTTGCTGTTATGTCTGCGGGATTGCATCAGTTAGAAAAGAAAGCGAACTGGGTTTTAGTTGAGGGCGCTGGTGGTTGGTATACCCCTTTATCGCAATCGGCGACTTTTGCTGACTGGGTGGTTAAAGAGCAATTGCCGGTTATTTTGACCGTGGGGGTAAAACTGGGCTGTATTAATCACGCGATACTTACCATGAAGGCGATTATAGGTTCGGGGTTGCATTTTGCAGGTTGGATAGCTAATGAGGTTGAACCCGCAGGCAAACGCCAACAAGAATATTTGGCGACATTAGAGCGTATGTTACCGGCTCCTTTATTGGGTAAGATTCCTCATTTAACCCAAGGATATTTTAATCATTTAGGGGAATATATAGATTTAAATTTACTGGTTAATTGAATTATTAATCTACAAATCTGATTTGGTGGAATTTTATTTTAATGTCACGATAAATGATTACACTATTCATATCTATACTTTTGATAATGAATATATGGATTTCACTGCTGATGATATGTGAAGAGTTATTTTAGGACAATATGCCGGAGCGGTGTTCCGGCATAAAAATGATATTTTTCAATGGCTTTTTATATTATGACAAAGGTGGATATCTATTCATACTTCGGCGAGTTTTTTATTCACAGGCGCGTCTTCTGGGCGATTTATATAGCTCCTGAATATCTTCCTTACCAGGTAAATAGGGCCTACACCCAGGATAGAATAAGCCACTTTAATGAGGAACTGGGCGATAATCATTTCTTTTATGATATCTATACCGAGAACACCATAGAAAGCAATGGAACAGAATATTATACTGTCGAATGCTGAGGCGATAACAGTACTGGTTATTACTCGCAGGAAAAGATACTTTGAATTGGTGAGAGATTTTATTTTGCAAAGGAGATATGAATTTATATTTTCAGAGATGAAATAAGCAAGAGATGATGCCAATAATACAGATACGATACTATTGACTATTCCATTATAAGTTGCACCAAACTCCCATCCAGGAACACCTGGCATCAGTGCGGTTCCCCAAAGCCCGAGAACAAATAATAAGTTCGCCGCGAAAGAGATAATAATCGTTCTTCTTGCCAGACGTAATCCATAGAATTCGTTCAGAATATCGACCAGCAAGAAGGTAATAGGGTAAATAAAAACGCCGGGAGGCGTGACGATATTAAGGATCGGGATATGAATGGGCTTCACGCCACATATGGTAGAGAAAATATAGATAACACTGAGTGCGATGCTAATGAGCAAATAGGCTTGCCATGAACGCTCATGACGATCCCCAAGTTCATAAGCGGTTACGATATTACTGTGGCTGTATAATTTCCGGTATATCGTACTGAGTTCATGCCTGCTCAGGTCTTCTGAGATATCACTGTCGGCTAACTCTTTTAGCCCCATAGTAATGGTCTTGCCTGTCGCTAGTACCATGACATTTGCCGATAATTTACCGTACCTTGAAAACCCCAGTAACTTAAACTTCTGATTTGCCGTCATTTACAGTCTTTCTCCTACGATATAGCCTAAGAAATGAGCATTTTTGTAGGGTTTCCTATCGAGGTAATCATCATTTCTCTCTTGCCGGATAAAGAACCCAATTCCCTTAGCGTAATACAATAATGGCGTATTGGTGACTAATGTGGGGGGACGTTTTATCAGGATCACCTCGCCGGGAATGAAGGTATCCTCTATTGCCGATTCAACTTTAAGAGCCAGCATGTTCGATTCATCACCAAAGAAATAGGTCAATGGATACTCGGTAACAAGCTGACCGATTTTTTTCTCAGAAACGGCTAAAAATTCAGATTGTGGAACGATAGGGATAGCCGAAGGATTTTTATTGCCTTCGGTTGAGAGTGTTTCATTGAGGCGTTCTAATTGTTCAAGGTCATAATATTCTATTTCTTCACAGGAAACACCGAAAAAATCGGAGATCCGAAGAATAGTAGATTGTTGAACGTTATTGACTTGCCCTTCCAGGATTTTATAAATGGTGGTACGGGTTAATCCTGTTCGATTGGAAAAAGAACTCTTGGTTTCTCCACGGGTACGTATCAAATATTCTATATTTTTAATGATATTTGTTTTTCGCTGTGCGTTAGATGTTTTCATGAAAATCCTTTATATAAAAATAACAGCATTACTATATATTACTTGATGATATTGTCCAGTGTGAAAAAAACACTCATTGTGATAATTTATTGATTTTACTTTTAATATCTTAATTTTCTGATGATCTATATTAGCACATCCTATATCAGAAAATGCTCATGGATTTACATTTATATTCTAAAAATGAAAGTTAAATCATGTAATTAAGTAAGATTCATTATAAAGTTTACACAAAACTGAACTTTATGTTTATTTTTGTGTTGACTTTATGGATTTTATTATAATAATGTTAAGTTGTGTTGATGTGTTTTTGGGTCATCAGATAGCATCAAACAAAATATTATTCTTATTATAAATCTCTCGGGGAAAGAGCTACTTTATCCTTCGAGTTTGGAAGTGGGTTATTTCTTTTAGCACTAGGGAATATCAAGAAAACAGAGGAAGTGAAATAAACATTAGGACTGAAATTAGTAAATTAATAAAATGATAACACGGTTAAAACACCAGGAAATGGCAGTATAAAGATGCTTTGGAACAGCAATCGATTGAAATTGTGAATGATAGATACAGAGTAGTTTTTCGATCGGAGATAGCCAACAGAATATTGGACGTTTTACGAGGGCAATGTCGATTTGATATTTGTGTATCTATCATTTTTTTACGTGTTCGCGATGGAGCTCATTTTGTAAAATAGGAGATATACTGATGTAAATTCATTAATCTATCAATAACATACATTAATTTCCTAATTAAAAAACGGATTTTGTTCATGCCAATTAAGCCAATTATTGTTTTTGGTAAATATTTACCGGCATTGTCTATAGGTAATTGTTTATAGGTATTATTTGTTGGCATTGTTTATTGACAGCATTGTTTATTGACATAGTAAAAAACGCTGTTGATGATATTGAATCTGCTATTGCTAAAAGCGCAGGAAGCAGAGAAGCCTGCTTTCTACTTAGGTAACACACAACTTTCCTCTTGAGTAACAGATTTCCATACAGGAAACTGTTCACCGATTATCTCTTATTGAATAAAAATTCCAATCTAGTATCAGTATTGTTTTCTACTACTTGATGCAGAAAAGGCGGTTTTTTGCACTAATTATACAGAAAATACTGACGATTATCTACCTTTAATTATAGTAGCATTGAACGAATATAGTTTATTGATGTTTAATTTATATGAGAAAATTCTTACTTTTTCAGCAAAGTTATTCATTTTTTTGGAACAAATAACTGAGATAAAGGTAAAAAAATAGTAAAAATTTTTATCGATAGAGAATACCTATTTTGTGGCATGATGTTGCAACCTCGTACAGTTAATGGGGGTTTGTAGAGTTATCCACTATTCCTGTGGATAACCTTGTGTATTAGACTTAGAAAAGTGACGCAACGCAAGAAAATACGCGGCTTGAGTCAAGGTTGATGTTATTCTCGTCTTTGTTTTAATCCTTTTAAATATCAATAAGATAACTAAAATCAAGCCCTGTCTGGCCAGTGATGATGCTCCATGTTGTCACCTTTCAGCGGATCATATAAAAAATGGAAAAATCAAGATAATTTGGGGATAAAATGGCATTTATTTTGATATCAACGCATGTTTAATTGATAGGAAAGTGACCTAATTAAGTCCGTTTTTATAAAACCAACTTGAAGCTGGTTTTTTATCCAGTATTATATGTGCATTAATGTTAGGAAAGTGAGATACCGATGACTAAGGTGTTCAAATTACGTTCTGACTTCCAACCGGGTGGTGATCAACCAGAGGCTATCCGCCAATTACAGGAAGGCTTAGAAGATGGGCTTGCCCACCAGACTTTGCTAGGGGTAACGGGGTCGGGTAAGACATTCACTATCGCTAATGTGATAGCCAATTTAAACCGACCAACGATGGTACTTGCTCCGAACAAGACACTGGCGGCTCAACTTTACAGTGAAATGAAGGACTTTTTCCCAGAAAATGCCGTAGAGTACTTTGTTTCTTACTACGATTATTACCAACCGGAAGCTTATGTGCCAAGCTCCGATACTTTTATTGAAAAAGATGCTTCCGTAAACGAACACATTGAGCAAATGCGCTTGTCTGCTACCAAGGCTTTACTGGAGCGGCGAGATGTCATTGTTGTCGCGTCTGTTTCGGCGATTTATGGTTTGGGTGATCCCGATAGTTACCTAAAAATGATGCTTCACCTGACTAACGGTATGATTATCGATCAACGTTCCATTCTGCGGCGTTTGGCTGAATTGCAATATACCCGTAATGATCAGGCATTTCAGAGGGGGACATTTAGGGTACGCGGTGAAGTGATTGATATCTTTCCGGCTGAATCTGATGAGCATGCCCTGCGTGTTGAGCTATTTGATGATGAGGTAGAACGGTTATCACTGTTTGATCCGCTAACAGGACAGATTCAATATCATGTGCCGCGATATACTGTTTATCCAAAAACTCACTATGTTACTCCGCGTGAACGTATTATTCAGGCAATGGAAGTGATTAAAATTGAGCTTGAGCAACGGCGTAAGGTATTACTGGCAAATGGTAAATTGCTGGAAGAGCAACGTATTACGCAGCGTACTCAATTCGATTTGGAAATGATGAATGAATTGGGTTATTGCTCCGGTATTGAAAACTATTCCCGTTACCTCTCTGGCCGTGCTGAGGGGGAGCCGCCGCCGACACTGTTTGATTATCTCCCTGCCGATGGTTTGCTGGTAGTGGATGAATCGCACGTTACCATCCCGCAAATTGGTGGGATGTACCGAGGGGATCGCTCCCGCAAAGAGACGCTGGTGGAATATGGTTTCCGCATGCCTTCCGCGCTGGATAATCGCCCACTTCGGTTTGAAGAATTTGAGGCGCTGGCTCCACAGACAATTTATATTTCGGCTACGCCGGGCAAATATGAATTGGAAAAATCTGGTGGCGATGTGGTGGAACAGGTGGTGCGTCCTACTGGCTTGCTTGATCCGGAAGTGGAGGTGCGTCCTGTCGCAACGCAGGTTGATGATTTATTGTCTGAAATCCGCATCCGGGCGGTGAAAAATGAGCGGGTGTTGGTCACTACATTGACTAAGCGAATGGCGGAGGATTTAACGGAGTATTTGGAAGAACACGGTGAACGGGTTCGTTATTTGCATTCGGATATTGATACTGTCGAACGTGTGGAAATTATTCGGGATCTTCGTTTAGGTGAATTTGATGTATTAGTGGGGATTAACTTGCTGAGGGAAGGGCTGGATATGCCGGAAGTTTCTCTGGTAGCCATTCTGGATGCGGATAAAGAAGGTTTCCTGCGGTCTGAACGTTCATTAATTCAGACGATTGGGCGTGCTGCCCGTAACCTATATGGTAAAGCGATTCTTTATGGAGATAAGATAACTGATTCAATGGCGAAAGCGATTGGTGAAACGGAACGCCGGCGTGCTAAACAGCAAATATTTAATGAAAAACACGGCATTATTCCAAAAGGTCTGAATAAGAAAATTGGTGATATTCTGCAAATCGGGCAGCCGACGAATGGCAAAGGGAAGGGCAGAGGTAAAGCTGTCGCCACAACGGAAACATTCAGCAAACTGTCTACCAAAGAGCTGGAAAGCAAAATCCGCGAGCTGGAAGCGAAGATGTACCAGCATGCGCAGGATCTTGAATTCGAGCAGGCGGCGAGTGTTCGGGATCAGGTTCAGGCATTGCGTGAGCAATTTATTGCCAATTCTTAACAATTGCCCCGTAAATCCTGGCCCAATGCGAGGATGTCGCAAAAGGCCAGCATTGAAAATAAACCCGCAGAGATTTATTGCCTGTTATTGGGAGTGACAACCCATGACAGGCTAAAATTTTCGATTGAAAAAGGAGCTATTGAGCGATTTATTAATCAAAGAATTCAATATGAAAAATCGGCATTGATGGCGATTAATTAGCCATTTCATGTGATATTAATCACATTTTCTTCATGTTCATCTGATAAATATCGTGATCTTGTGGTCATATATTTAGAGAGCGAAATTCTCTGTTATCTGTTATCTGTTATCTGTTATCTGTTATCTGTCTCCACTCCATCCTACTCAGTTGGAAGCGGTCTGTTGTTCTCTCTAACGCCACGTATTAAATGATGGCTATTTTACGCTGTCATTTTTTTACCGCGGAACAGACCGGTGCTATTTAAAAGAGCCGCATGTCATGGCTCGTTTAATGGCTTCTTGCGTTATCCCCGTTTCAGGATAATGGCTCAATTATGTAGGGTTTCAAATATGGATGGATTAGTTTTCACCTGCCGAATTGGCGTACTGCCCCAAACCACCTTTCAGGTCTCGCAATTTACTTTACAGGAAGAGCTGTCACAGCTTTATCGCCTGACGTTAAAAGTGGTGAGCTCACGTGATGATATTCCCCTGAATGAACAGCTGGGGGACAGAGCGTCACTGACCATTACCCGAAATGGCGTCACCGAACGGACCATTAATGGGGTGATAACCGGGGCTGAACAGGATAATACCGATGGCCGTCGCACTGTTTATATTTTCACTGTCCGCCCCACAATGTGGCTGATGACGCTCAATCAGGACAGCCGTATTTTCCATCGAAAGTCTGTACCGGAAATCTTAACGATCCTGCTTAAAGAGCATCGTATTTTATTTACCCGCGATACGCTCTATAAACGCCATGTCGAACGGGAATACACCACGCAAAAACGCGAATCCGCCTATGATTTCTGGTGCCGACTGGCGGCGGAAGAGGGCATTATCTTCTGGTTTGA